>JAJFJH010000088.1 GCA_021774155.1 Nitrosomonas sp. | reverse complement strand
TTCGCAAGCGTCTTGGTACTAAACGGTTGATGGATATTTTCTCGCAGGTTCGTGACAGTTTGCACGAAATGGGGCTGGTCAAAGAAGTCTTCACCTTTGTTGACTCGAGCCAATTAATTAGTAAATTAACCAACTGGGATGACCGAGACAAAGCGATTAAACAAGGTTTATTGCAATTTAATAACAAAACTGCGGGAAAAATAGCTGCAGATAAGCAAGCCCGCTTTGGAAGTAAAGGCCCTAAGAAATACTGATATGGGTACAAAGAGCACGCCTCAGTAGACATGCAAAGTGGCTTGATCAATAAGATAGCCGCCACATCGGCAGATGTGACTGATGCACAGGGGCTGCAACATATTTGTCCTCAAGGTGGCGCAGTATACGGGGATAAAGGGTATTGTGTGAACCCGGCCAAAATAACACTCAAGCGCAAAGGCTGCCATAATGCCACGATCAAAAAAAACAACATGAAGGACAAGAATCGCCAAAAAGATCGTTGGCTATCATCAATTCGTTCACCCTATGAACGCGTCTTTGCACACCGCAACAAGAAAGTTCGTTATCGTGGGTTGAAGAAAGTACAGTTTCAGGTGGGTATTCGTGCACTGGTATTCAATCTTAAGCGCCTTATGGTGCTGGGTATCGAGCGCATTGCGTTGCTACCTGCATAGGATAAATCCGCCTTCAATCTGCCAAAACGGGCAAATTGAAGGTGAATATGCCATTTTAGGTATAAATACACCGCTATTTTACAATTCTCCTTCGCGACTCTGAACGATTCTTTCTTGATTGTCTCGCGTCAACTATCTTGTCCGCTTCATGTATTCTTAACCAAAAAACGATCCAGTTGATTTGCAAAAGCACTACGATCACCCTGACTTAATGGGGGTGGACCGCCGGTATCTATACCACTTGACCGCAAGTTATCCATAAAATCTCGCATCGTTAAACGTGCTTTAATATCGTCTGCGGTATAACGCTCACCTCGTGGCGTAAGTATATGCCCACCTTTCTCTATTACTTCAGCTGCCAATGAGATATCGCTTGTAATTATCAAATCTCCTGTGCTTAACCGTTGAACAATTTCATTGTCGGCCACATCAAAACCAGCGGTGACCTGAAGAAATTGTATGTAAGGAGAAGGAGAAATACGCATTGCGTGATTTGCAACTAGGGTAAGTTGTACCTCGGTACGTATTGCCGCTTTAAATAAAATGTCCTTAATCACCACTGGACACGCATCTGCATCGACCCATATTTTCATTTGACTTCAAACCAACCTTTTTGTGATGAATTATAAATATTTAAGCAAAAAACCATCCTGATGGTGAGCATTTTTGGACTGACGCATATGACAGACCCCAATTCGATGATGACAGAATATCTGGCACAGTAGTCAGAACAGCACCGAATAATTCTGGTCAAATGGATGATGAAATAAAATCTTTCAAATTGAGGTACAAATTGCAAGTAAGAACCTGGAATTATGAGTATGGGCAGTTTACTTGTTCCCTACGCACTATTTTACAGCTCTTGACATATAAGACAACCGGTCGTATTATTCTGTGATGCGTAAGATAAATAAAAAAGAATTAAATAAAGATAGTATTTTGAATCATGGGGTTACCATTCTAATGGAGCAGGGTTATCATGGGACGGGACTGCAAGAAATTCTTGATGCGGCGAATGTGCCAAAAGGATCTTTTTATAACTACTTTGGTAGCAAAGAGAATTTTGGTGCGGAAGTCATTCAACATTATATCGATCCATTTATTACACAACTGTCTGGTCATCTACAATCTGCAGACACCGATGCGCTTGGGGCGATACAGCTCTACTTTGATACGCTTATAACAGCGCTTGAGAAAAATCAATTTAATGGTGGTTGTCTGTTGGGTAATTTGATGGGCGAGATTGGTGATACCAGCAATATTTGTCAGAAATCGCTTCAGTCTGCCGTGCGTCGCTATCGGGACTTGCTGGAATCAGGCTTAGCGAAAGCCCAACAACAAGGCACCATCAGATCAGATAAATCAGCCAGAGACATGGCTGATTTACTACTGAATACATGGCAGGGAGCTTTGTTAAGAACAAAAATAGAAAAATCATCCATGCCGGTTAAACAGTGCTGCCAAGATCTACTTGGCGATTATTTTAAACCATGATTATTATTAACATTATTAGGAGGTGCGTTATCACATCGTAATCAATATTTTTATTCTTTTTTTATACGACCAGTCGTATGTTAAAACCAGCTGTAACTTAAATATCATTAGGAGATTTAAAATGCCCAAATATATTATTGAACGTGAAATTCCAGAAGCAGGTACTTTGACCACAGAAGATTTACAGACAATTTCGCAGAAATCATGCGGTGTATTGAACAATATGGGACCGCGAGTTCAGTGGTTGGAAAGCTTTGTAACGGACGAGAAAGTCTATTGTGTTTATATTGCACCTGATGAGGCAACCGTTAAAGCGCATGCTGAGCAAGGCGGATTTCCAGCTAACCGTATTTCTCGTGTCAAATCTATTATTGATCCGACGACAGCAGAAAAATAATTAATCATATGTTTATAAGGAGATACTGATGAAGTTTATAATTTCGAAGCTCGTATTAGTGGGACTTGCACTGACAGTCACAGGTATTCCGTATTCATTTGCTCAGGCCGACAGTCAAAACGAATCCACGAATAGGACGAATTTATCGGAGACAGACGACGCACATAAGCCGAAACTTATGGATCTTGGACCGCACACTTTTACGGTCAGTACGCAAGACAAAGAAGCCCAGTTATATATTAATCAGGGGATAAATCTCGCTTACGCGTTCAATCATGCCGAGTCCCGCCGGGCGTTTCAACAAGCGGCAAAGCTTGACCCAACACTGGCAATGGCGTACTGGGGTCAGGCACTCGTACTGGGCCCAAATATCAACGCGATGATGGAACCTAACGAAGAACCACAGGCCTTAGCCCTGATAAAAAAAGCCAAGTTGCTCATGACGCAAGCTTCAGCAAAGGAGAAAGCGCTAATTAACGCCTTAGAAAAACGTTATTCGGGCAATAACAAGCAACGCACTGCAAACGATCAGACGTATGCGGATGCAATGCGGTCGGTTCACCAGCGTTTCCCAGATGATCCCGATATTGCAATGTTTTATGTCGAGTCGATGATGGATCTGCGTCCTTGGGGTTATTGGATGTCTGACGGTCAACCGTATGCCGGAACTGCAGAAATTGTGGCACTGACTGAATCGGTGCTGCATCAGCACCCAACCCATCCTGGCGCTCTGCACATGTACATTCATCTTATTGAGCCGACAGCAACGCCAGAACGTGCTGAAAATGCGGCAGATACCTTACTTACACTGATGCCTGCTGCGGGACATATGGTGCACATGTCATCGCATATTTATCAACGGGTCGGACGTTATGCAGACGCAATGAAGAGTAATCAGCTAGCAATTGAAGCGGACGAACAATACATCAGCCATAATCACACGCAGGGAATATACCCAATGGCGTACTATCCACATAATATCCATTTTTTGTGGTTCGCCGCGACGGCCAGTGGGCAAAGTAAGATCGCCATTGAATCTGCGCTAAAATTAGCCGGTAAAGTTGACAATGAAATGCTACAGGAAATCCCATTAACCGCAGTATT
Organism: Nitrosomonas sp.; assembly: GCA_021774155.1. Taxonomy (GTDB): domain Bacteria; phylum Pseudomonadota; class Gammaproteobacteria; order Burkholderiales; family Nitrosomonadaceae; genus Nitrosomonas. The sequence goes on along the minus strand of JAJFJH010000088.1, from coordinate 16,252 downwards.
TCGTATGGTACCTTATTGGACGTTTGCACGATTTGGTCTTTGGCAAGAAATTCTTGGCGAACCTGCGCCACCTTCAACGAATGCCTTTCTAAAGGGCAGTTGGCACTACGTACGTGGTTTGGCGTTTGTCGCAACGGGAAAACTACAATCGGCCGAACAGGAATTAAATACTCTGCGGAAAATTATGACCGACCCGTCACTGGATGGGGCGTTGTTCTCAAAAAATACGCCACGTACCGTACTGAAAATCGCGCCTGAAGTGTTGGCTGGTGAAATTGCTGCCGCGCAGGGGCAATTCGATGATGCCATTGCGCATTTTGAGCGTGCGGTTCGCCTCGAGGATGCTTTGGTCTATACAGAACCGGCGGAATGGCACTATCCGCCACGCTTAGCTCTCGGCACGATCTTATTAGAATCTGGACGTCCGGCTGAAGCGGAAACCGTGTATTGGGAGGATCTGCGAAAAAACCGTGACAATGGCTGGGCGCTTTACGGACTGCTGTTGGCGCTGAGGGCACAAGATAAAGCGTCTGAAGCGGCACTTATTGAAGCACGTTTTAAACAAGCCTGGGCTGACGCTGATGTGGAACTCAAGGCATCACGTTTTGGACGTTAAATAGAACATCTAAGTTTCTTAGTTGAATTTATTCAAGTGCGTGTGGTTTTTGGGCTGTCTGGCAAGGCGTAGCGAGGCGTATGGTTGTTCCCTAAAAAGAGGAACAACGCAGCCAGACAACTCCAAGCCGTTGGGGTTAGAATGAATGATTAGCAGTGAGCGGGCCAAAGCATCGTAAGGCTTACGATATAGCCACAAACGAAACACAGCTCGGAAACCTATCAAAGTCAACTGCGCTTTATATGTGTGCAATTCCGCTACCTTTGCGAACAGATTCTTAGTTATTACCAATCTAACCACAATATTGCACAACAACAGGTGTGGTGTAGGGGTTCTGGGAACATACATTTGTCGGAGAGCCTGTTTTACCATGATTTAATCCAGTCGTACGTCCAATTAAATACTTGATCACGCCATTCACGTCGTGAGAAAGTATGATTTGCATTTGGCAAATGAAATTGCTTTGTACTTGAAGATTCTAATAGTTTTTGCCATTTCTTGGATCCCTTTATTAAATCCATAAATTCTTGTGCTGTAAGATCATCTCCACAAGTAATAAAAAGTATTTTTCCTTTAAAACGGTTAAGTCCACTGAACATACGCTCCGGCAGCGAAGAATCATTAATCATTTTGTTACATGATATGCTTTGTGTAACTGATGCTGGTTTATTTTTACTTATTAAAGAATTATAGATTAATTTAAGTAGGGGTCGAATAGCAGCAACATAATTAAAACCACCCGAACACAGCTTCTTCCAAAATTCAGAATCAGTAAAACGATTAAAATAATAGTGTTTTAGGTATGTCTTTACAGCACTATCTTCTGTCCTTACCCAAGGGTTTAGCAGTACCAAGCCCGTGATACGTTTATCGTGGTGAGCGTAAAAAACTGCAGCTGATGCAGCATCACATAGGCCCCATATCACAATCTCCTGAAGAGATGATATTTCTAGAAAGAATTGGTTAATAGCACAATCCAAATCTTCATCTATTTCCTCAAATGTTCTTATCTCCCCTTCACTATCACCCATTCCTCGAATGTCAAAGCGCATAACTGGTATACCTTTGGCAGCAAGGTGGCGCGCAAGTAGCGTAAACTGACGATGGCTGCCCACTCGGTATTGTGGACCACCAACTAGTATCAATACACCTTTTGTCGAAATAATAGCTTGTTTAGGAATACTGATAATTCCATATAGCCAGACATCCTGACATAGAAAACTACAGGCACTTTCTTTAAAGCTCATGATGATCTTTTATAAATAACTGAGTAGTCGCCGAAATTAATTCAGGACATTCTGTTATTTCTTGCGTTGTCCAGAAATATAGACAGGATATTGGGTGCATATGCAAACTATTATTCCCCTCTTTTTTCCATTTCCTCATAACTTCGGCTTTAGCTGGAGAAATAGATTGGTTAGTGTCAACCACAACATCAAACCAATGAACGTTACTTTCTAATACAACTAGGTTACTTATCCTTAAATTTTCAATAGCAACAGCTAGATCAGAAGCCAGATCATAACCTGCAACTTCAAGTGTTGAACCAGCTGCTAGTGAACTACGTAAAGCACCTATTTCTTGCATTCCCTGGTAGTTTTCCGAAATTAATTTATTTGCTAGCTGTAGACGTAAAAATTGTGTTAAAAAAGACTTGCCATTTAAGACGGGTTGCCAAAGCAAGATGTTGTCAAAGCGATCTTCTGAATTACAGGCGAAATCTAATGCCAGTAACGCACCTAAGCGCAAACCCCAAAGGTTTATTATCGATGTAGAAGCATTTTTTTTGAGCCACTGTGTGGCGAATAGTATATCTTGTTTCCAAATATCCCAGCGTGCTTCCTTGAATTCACCAAAACTATCTCCACAACCAAATAAATCTATTTGCAAAACCCCATACCCGATATTGCTAAAAGCTCTTGCTTGACGTGCAGCCATACGTCTGGATTTATTCATCTCTTCCCCAAAGGGGTGAATGTAAATGAATGTGCCATAACTCTGTGTGTTGAGCTGAGGTGTATGATAAAGACAGAAGCGTTTGCCTGAATCAGTTTCGAGAAAAAAAGGCTTAGCCGGAGAAGTTTCTGATATTTTTCTCATTCAACCAATTTGTCATCAACAAAACAAGTCAGACTGGCCAAAGTTTCAAAAATCTTTGCATTAATCTCATCATCATCAATCGTGATTTCAAAATTTTCTTCTAGCGCAGCAATTACATTAACCAGAGTCATAGAGTCTAATTCTGGAATGTTGCCTAATAAAACTGAATCCTCAGTAAGGGAATCCTTTCTATCAGTAATGCCCAGAACATTGCAAAAGATATTTCTTACTTCTTCAAAGTGTTGCATATTTACTCCATGAGTTTCTTTCACAAGTAATTTAAAGGTTTTTAAGTGCATCGGTTTTTAAATAAAACTGGGGTTTAGAATCATTATGAAGGGAAAAATGAAAATAAGGAAATACGGAGGCAATCGTTATTTGCCATTTTGTAGTACAAAAAAACAACGCGCTCCCAAATGATTTTGCGCCAAGATATGCGTGTGATTTCAAAGATTCAGTATTAAATGCAGAAACTCGGCTATAAGTCCAGTTTCTTTTATTCATTAACATAAAGATATTTGCTTCATCCCATAAACGAGCAAAAGTCATTCCTAAGCGAAAGTCTGGTTTTATATATATATCAAAATCCCAGGCTGTATTATCAATAGGTGACGGTATAAAACTTGCACGCACCTCGTCTTCTTGGTAGCCGTCAAATGTAAGCCAAATAAAACCAATAAATTGTTGATCTTTAAAAGCCACTAAGCATTTTGCCCCATTTTTGAATCGATCTTGGATTACCTTGAAGGGACGTGGAAATTGGTGAATGATTTCATCTTCTTTATCAATAAGCCTGATTTTTATATTCGTTCCCCTGCCTGGAGAAAGGAATGGTTTTTTATGGACAGGCTGTATTACTAGATAATATTTATAAATACGTACTCTGTTCTGAGATATCCGGTCTAGAAGCCAACCTAATAAATAAATGGAGGCATTTAACCATCCGAAATTCAACAATAACTGATGAATGCGCTGTATCAGCATTTTAACTAATTTTGTAAGTTCTTCATGATTTGTCAATTCTTCTTAGGTGGCATTTATTTTAATGGAAAATTTTATAGGATTCTAATCTTTCCTGATAATAGTCCCCAACAATTGCTCTGCAACTTTCATCAACTCCTGACCAAGAGGTTAGGTATGGATATAATATCGGACGATGCCGCCAATTAGTCTGTCTCTGTCAATAGTGCAAATGCATCCCTGCTGCCAGACAGTATAAATTTAACTTTTACCCACCGTTTGTCTCGCGTCAACTATCTTGTCCGATTCGATTTGACGACAATTAAGTTGTCCGGTTGAATGAGAATAAATTATTTTTTCAAATGCTGTTTTTTCCGATAACGTTCTCCTTCGATTTCTAAAAATACTTAACTATCCTTTTATTTGTATTTGGCGAATTCTCCGCATTTCATCAGAATTAAAACCGGCTAATGCGCCTGCTCCCAATTACTCCCAAACCCCATTTCAACCAACAACGGCACATCAAGTTTAACTACGTCTTCCATTAACTCCGGCAATTTGGTTTTCACTTGTTCGACTTCATTATTGGGCACTTCCAATACCAATTCATCATGCACCTGCATAATCAGCTTGCTCTGCATTTTTTCCTTGGCTAACCAATTACTTACTGAGATCATTGCTAACTTTATGATATCTGCCGCAGTACCCTGCATGGGAGCATTAATGGCCGCACGTTCTGCGCCTTGTCGACGATTACCATTGCTGCTGTTAATCTCAGGCAACCATAGTCTACGACCCATCACGGTTTCTACATAGCCCCTATCTTTCGCGTTCTCACGAGTATGTTGCATGTAGTCTGCAACACCAGGATAGCGCATAAAATAGCGATCCATGTAAGCGCGGGCGGCGCTACGTTCTACGCCTAGCTGCCCCGCCAAGCCAAACTCAGACATGCCATAAATGAGGCCGAAATTAATGACTTTAGCGTAGCGGCGTTTTTCAGTATCCACATCGTCTAATGACAAACCAAATATCTCTGCAGCTGTTGCACTGTGGATATCTTCACCATTGGAAAACGCTTTGAGCAAACCGGTATCTTGTGAGATGTGCGCCATGATACGCAGCTCAATTTGCGAATAATCGGCGGAAATAATGCAGCATTGCGATGGTGCGATAAACGCTTCACGGATGCGTCGCCCCTCTGCTGTACGTACCGGGATATTTTGTAAATTGGGATCATTGCTTGACAGTCGTCCTGTCACGGCTACGGCTTGTGCATAGTTGGTATGCACCCGCCCTGTCCGTTCATTCACCATCAGAGGTAACTTGTCTGTGTAAGTGGATTTCAATTTAGCAAGGCCGCGATAATCCAGCAAGACCTTTGGCAGCGGGTAATCTAGTGCCAGTTGTTGCAACACATCTTCGTTGGTTGACGGCGCACCTTTGGGTGTTTTTTTAATCACAGGCAGTTTCAGTTGATTAAATAAAATCTCTTGAATTTGCTTAGGTGAGTTGAGGTTAAACGGTTGACCTGCAATCGCATAAGCTTTTTGTTCAAACGCCAGCAATTTCTCACCCAATTCACGACTTTGAGTTTCCAACAATTTGCTGTCCAGCAAAACACCATTACGTTCCATTTCAAACAACACCCCAAGCACAGGAATCTCCAGCTGGCTGTATACATGCGCTAGGCGGGTGTCATTTTCGACTGTTGGATATAAGCATTCGTGCAACTGCAATGTGATGTCGGCATCCTCTGCCGCGTATTGTGTCGCTTGTTCGATAGCCACCTGATCAAAACCGATACGATTGACACCCTTGCCCGTGATATCGTCATAGCTAATCGTCTTGATGTCCAAATGACGCTGAGCCAAGCTATCCATGTTATGTGGAAGATGAGATTCCAGAATATAGGATTGCAGCATGGTGTCATGCACGATACCATTCAGACTGACACCATGATTCGCAAAAATGTGCTTATCGTATTTGAGGTTCTGTCCTACCTTACATTTCGTGCGGTCTTCCAGCCAAGGCTTGAGCATATTCAATGCGACATCGAAGCCGATTTGTTGTTCAACACCGGCATAATGATGTTCCAATGGTAGATAGGCCGCATGACCTGTTTCTATACAAAATGAAATGCCAACAAGCTGAGCAATCAAGGGATTCAAACCTGTGGTTTCGGTGTCAATTGACACTAATGGTGCGTTATCGAACCGCGCTATCCATTCGTCAAGTGCGGCTTCTGTGGTTATGGTTTGATAAGTCACCGAGTTAGCATCCACAGGCGCTACTATCTTTTCCGCATGTTCTTCATTCGTTTGCACATGTGGAGTTACACTTGGCGGCTGTTGCAAATCCCGCAATGCAGTTCTCATGCCTAACCGTTCGTATAATTCGGTCAGTTTTTCCCTGTCTTGCGGTTTCAGTTGTAGCTCGCTGATGCTGGCAGGCAAGGCCACGTCACATTTAATGGTCAGCAGCTCTCGCGTCATGTCAAATTGTCCCAACGCGTTACGCAGGTTATTACCCACAACCCCCTTAATTTCAGCCGCGTGCGCAATGATATTGTCCAATGACTCATACTTTGTCAGCCACTTCACCGCCGTTTTGGGCCCTACTTTATCAACGCCGGGAATGTTGTCGGAGCTATCACCAATCAGAGCGAGATAATCCAATATTTTCTCGGGTGGAACGCCAAACTTAACACTGACCCCTTCTTCATCCAGCACTTCATTGTTCATGGTGTTAACCAACGTAACTTGCGAATTAACCAATTGTGCGATGTCTTTGTCACCCGTGGAAATAATACATTTCATACTTTCATCGGTTGCCTGTGCTGCCAACGTACCAATGACATCATCTGCTTCAACATCATCAATCATCAGAATGGGCCAACCCATGGCGTGAATACACTCATGTAGCGGTTCAATCTGCGCTGCCAAATCAGCCGGCATCGACGGGCGGTTGGCCTTATAATCCGGATAGATACGGTTGCGAAAAGTTTTACCTTTTGCATCAAATACGCACACGCTATAATCGGCGTGGTAATCCTTGTGCAAGCGGCGTAACATATTAAGCACCCCATGAATGGCACCAGTGGGTTCATTTTGTCGATTTCGCAAATCGGGTAACGCGTGAAAAGCGCGGTATAAGTATGACGAACCATCAACTAGTAACAATGTTTTCATTTACAAAGATTCCCTATGAGCCTGCAATATAAATTAGCCACCACGTTATCGACAGAAAAGACTTGGTCCGAAAAAGAGTCATGGCGTTTGTTTGGGATTATGGCAGAGTTTGTGGAGGGAACGGAACGACTTGACCCCATTCGTCCGGCTGTGAGTATTTTTGGAAGTGCGCGAACACCCCCCGATCATCCACACTTTTTATTAGCCGAAAAAATAGCTAGACAACTCTCTGACGCTGGATTCTCGGTCATTTCTGGTGGCGGACAAGGAATCATGGAAGCAGCGAACAAAGGTGCTTATTTTGGTAAATCGCCTAGTGTGGGACTTAACATTCAGTTGCCTCACGAACAAGATCGCAATACTTACCAAGATATTAGTCAAACTTATCGCCATTTCTTTGCACGAAAATATATGTTTGTGAAATTTGCCACGGCCTATGTTGTCTTGCCCGGTGGGTTTGGTACATTGGATGAGCTGATGGAAGCATTAACATTGATCCAAACTGGAAAAACAAGAAAAATGCCCATTATTTTGGTTTGCACTGAATACTGGGGTGGCTTGCTTGATTGGTTTAAAAATACACTTATTACTGAAGGCTTTATTTCCTCGGAAGACATGAATTTAGTGAAAATTATTGATGAACCAAGTGAAATTGTTAATGCCATCTTCCAGTATTACGAAACTAGTGGATTTGAACCGACAGCCGCCGAACGCGAAATTCAACTCAATCTATAACCGATAATTCAGATAAAATAGGACATCTGATCCGTCTGAACCACCGAGAGCTAAGATGCGCCGAATAATTTTCTTAATCTTATTAATTTACACCTTACCGGCGACGGCACAATTAGATCAACCCGATGATTTGATTCCCATCCCAGAGTATTCCGATCTTCCTGAGTTAGATGACCCTCCACCATTGCCACCGGAGGTTATGCAAGAGCTTGAGCTTGATCCAGAGCTGGAACCACAAGTTACCATTATCAAACGCGGCGATGATACGATTGAGGAACATCGAATTAATGGTGAACTACATATGATTAAAGTTATTCCACGCATTGGTTTGCCCTATTATCTCGTTAAAAACCGCCGTGGTGAAATAGACAGCCATCCCGGAGATGCAGGAACTAATGTCAGCGCTCCGATGTGGCGTATTCTTGAATTCTAATATTACAGTTGATGGAATGAATAATATATAACCTTTTATATCTAATTATCTTCGCTTTTGTCCATCTTCTTCTTTTCATAACTCATGTCAGTATTTACAACAGTCACCCCTGAGCAGCTTTCATTATGGCTGAAAAATTACGCGTTGGGTCAATTAATCGACCTGCAGGGTATTTCTTCCGGTATAGAGAACACCAACTATTTTGTCACCACAGCACGGGGCAAGTATGTTCTCACCTTATTTGAAAAACTAACTGCCACCGAATTGCCGTTCTATCTCAATCTGATGGCACATTTGTCCGCTAACAATTTACCTTGCCCCAAACCAATACCCAATCTGGATAATAAGCTGTTCGACGTATTAAATGGCAAGCCTGCTAGTATTGTCACTTGTCTTCCTGGTGCATCACTAGAACAACCAACCGCCAATCATTGCGCCGAAGTGGGAGAAATACTAGCCCGAATACATATATCGGGACAATCCTACAAAGGACAAATGGATAACCCACGTGGGTTAACATGGTGGAAAGACAAAACTCCTGACATATCACCATTCATTGATACTAGTGAACAAAAATTGCTTAATGAGGCATTAGCATTTCAAACGTCACATGATACTAGCACCTTACCAACAGGCATCATTCATGCCGATTTATTCCGAGATAATGTCCTGTTTAATGGTGATAAAGTTGGCGGTTTCATTGACTTTTACTTCGCATGTACTGATACATTATTATACGACTTAGCTATTGTTGCCAATGATTGGTGCATGACTAAAAATGAAACATTAGATGAATCACGAGTACTTTCACTCATTGAAGCGTATCATCGTATTCGTCCGCTTTCTCCGGCAGAACATGCCGCTTGGCCAACGATGTTACACGCAGGCGCATTACGTTTCTGGATATCACGATTATATGATTTCCATCTACCGCGCCCTGGAGAACTTACCCATGCAAAAGACCCAGCACACTTCAAAAAAATATTAATAAATTACACGATTGATAAATCAAAATTACTAGAAATTTGGGTTTAGTCATATGCACTAATGTTAAGATAATCAGATATTATTCGTAGAATAAACATTAGGAATCAGCCGTAGCGAATCAATTCGGAGAACATAGAAATGGAAGTACACCAAGTAAAAGCAAAGCAAGGCTTGCAATGGATAATGAGTGGATTTTATCTGTTTCGCATGGCTCCAGCAGCATGGATATTATTAACATTCACATTAGTTTTAATTGCCATGTCACTTGCGCTTGTCCCACTTCTAGGTCAATTTGTTTTCACGCTGATTTCACCTGTATTTTTAGCAGGACTAATGCTCGGATGTAAAGCTCTTGAGCAAGGCGAGAAACTTGACTTGTCTTACTTATTCATAGCCTTCAAGACCAATTCAGCACCGTTAATAACGATTGGTGGGATTTACCTGATTGGACAAGTCTTAATTGTCGGTATCGTCATGCTAATTGGCGGGACTGTCATGGTCGACATGCTTCTTTATGGAAAAAGAGTTGATGAAAGTGAATTAATGGGCGTCATGAGTAGCATGATGACAGCTTCGCTAATTGCCATATCTCTTTCTATCCCATTGATCATGGCCGCTTGGTTCTCACCGCTGCTGGTGATATTTCATAATGTTCCACCCATCCAAGCGATGAAGAAAAGCTTTTTTGCATGTCTAAGAAATTTCGTTCCGTTCCAGCTTTATGGCATTGTCATAATCATCTTAGCAATCATTGCAATTATCCCTTATGGCTTAGGACTTTTCATCCTTACCCCAACAATCTTTGCCTCGATTTATGTCAGTTATAAAGATATTTTCCTCGCTGAACCCATTATGATGAAAAATTCGGAAACCAACCCTATTAAAGAGAAAGTTTCTTGGGAAAATACTGAGAAAATACCCGATCAATCAGAAGAAGATATAGTCAAATGCGCACAATGCAGCATACAGATCCCTAAAAATGAAGCAATTAATGTTGATGATAAATTTTTCTGTAGTGACGAACATCGTCGCCAATATCAAGAAGACAAGAGCTAGTGCTTGGCTCGTTGCTACCTGAGAGTGAATTGTTCAGCAGCATTCCTAATATTGATGGTATCTCGCTATTGTACAAATGATTGGCACCCTAAAGTGCGCTGCCAAATCGACTTCCAGTACATTCTGAACGAATGGGGTGGGCTTATGATGAAAATGAAAAGAGGGTCATCAGCAGTGAGTAATAATGGCTGAAAAGTTTGTTGAGTATAAGGACAAAACTTGGTATTTGGCTGCGCTTTCTGATGATATCAACATAAGTAGAGGCTACAGACTCTACTTATGTTGATGAAGCTGACAAAACCTACTTTCTTGTTTCGTTCAAAGATTATAAATACGGCATATGCCCCGCTACAGCGACACGCTGACAAAATGACTTCTGACTCCTTCATTGATATGGTGTGACCGTATTGATAATATAATACCATTTTGGACTACCAACTGAGGGCGTCTTTGTGCAACCCTCTACTGGCAAACAACGCAGTTCTCAATACTAATAATGACAAAGTATTGGGGTCAGCATTGGAAGAAAGTCGCTTCAAAAAATCGAAGTGCCAGTTTAGTTGACAACACAACACCTTACCAATTATTTTAATTGGCAAAGACTGACATGTCGCGTTGATTCCTAGTCTCCCCACTAAACTTTACTTGCCACATTTGATATAAATAAGTTTCAGCAATTAACTGTGACTTAGATAATATAAGTAATCCGTCACTATTTCAACAATAGCGAGCAGCCGGAAAATATATTAACTGTTAATGTACAAACTAGTTTGTAAACGCATGAGTTTCGTTTACTTTATCGATCAATACATGTATGAATAATACTTTATACTGACTATAATCGAAGTAAATTTCCCTATTGAAAGGAAAGCTGCGATTAATTAACCATTAAAAATTACATTTGTAACATGACAAGAACGGAGTGACGCATGGAGTTGCAAGAAGAAATAATTAAAATAATACGTGATGTACTAGTATTAGAAGACCGAGCTAATAATTTTGGGGCGTCAACAGCTTTAGTTGGAGATATCCCAGAATTTGATTCGATGTCAGTGGTAGCTATCATCACCGCATTGGAAGAAGAGTATGGATGTACCTTCGAAGATGAAGAAATTACTGAAGAGACATTTGCAACAATTGGTAGCTTGACTAAATTAGTTGAATCAAAATTACAGCGGTGAATCCAACTAATTACATCACCCCGAAATTTATTGAGGGGAATGCAGGCAAATTATTTTCACTGCATTACGCACCACAAAACATTACTGGCAATTCAGAATGTTTTGTTATAGCGCCATCTTTTGCTGAAGAAATGAATAGATGTCGTTATATGGGCACTATGCTAGCACAGTTATTATCCAGAAATGGATTTGGTTATTTGATTGTAGATACATATGGCACGGGTGACAGTGAGGGGGATTCTAAGGATGTTGGTTGGGATCAAAACTGCCAAGATTTGAAGACTGCGTTTGAATACGCGCATACACTTGGTTACTCACATGTTTCTCTACTAGGTGTGAGATTAGGTGCTTTACAAGTCATGCAAATTCTTCCCAAATTAGAAAATGTCAATCGATTAGTTTTTTGGCAGCCAGTGATTAATGGGCAAGCTGCTCTCACACAATTTCTAAGAATTAAAATTGCAGCTTCAATTGGACGTAATGAAAAGGCTGAAACTATCGGAGATTTTGAGAAACAGATTGAACAGGGTAATTATTTGAGCGTTGCTGGCTATGATATGAGTCCGGAACTTTTCAAAGCTATGAAAGAAGCAAAATTTCTGGGCAATATTGAGACTTGCTCGATCCCTGTTGCTTGGTTTACAACACTTACATCTGCCGATAGAAAAACACCACGTAGTGATTTAGTCTTAATTGACCAATGGCGAGCACAAGGTGCAAAGATTGACCATATGGAAATAATAGGACCGCCCTTCTGGCAAGCACATGAACGCACATTAATACCGGAATTAGTTGATGCCACGGTAAAATATGTTGCAGGTAGCAAGTATGAACACTGAGATTCCGGTACTTGTCCCATGTAACGGTGATACGCTAGTGGGAATTGTGCATGAGCCTGAAAATTTTGGCAAAGTGGGTGTTGTCATTGTTGTTGCAGGTGGACCACAATATCGTGTTGGCGCACATAGGCAATTTATAACACTTGCCAGAAAACTGGCCAGGAAAGGCATTGCTACCATTCGATTTGATCATCGAGGAACAGGTGATAGCACTGGTGAATTGCGTGGTTTCATGGATATGAACGAGGATATACAAAGTGCTATTCATACTCTATGCATGCATGTGCCGACAATTGAACATGTTGTATTATGGGGAGAGTGTGTTTCAGCAACAGCCTGTACTTTTTATAGTTATACAGATACTCGCGTGAAAGGCATTCTTTTGACCAACCCTTGGATAAGAACTGAGCAGGGCCAAGCAAAAACATTCTTAAAGCATTATTATTGGGATCGTTTATTTGATAAATCTTTCTGGTTAAAAGTTAAGTCCGGAAAATTCTCTATTTTACGCTCAATAACTTCATACTTTAAGCTATACCGATCATCCAAATCAAAAACTGAAGTTCCAATAAATATTGAGCAAGATTTGGTAACACTACCTTTACCAGAGCGGGTAGTTAAGAGTTGCGAGCACTTTCATGGAAAGGTACTAGTGGTGACCAGCGGTAAGGATTTAATTGCACAGGAATATAAAGACTATGTGGAATTCTCTACTGCATGGCAAAGTATGATTCAAAATGGCAAAATTACAGCTTATGACATCCCAGATTCAGATCATACTTTTTCTCGAGAAACTTGGCGGGATGCATTGTTTGATTACACAGAAAACTGGATAATTCAAAATTATAAGTAGGTTCTAATACTTTTAGTAAAATCAGAATTTTAATTTTATTAATTAATTTAAAAGAGGGAATTTTGAGTGCACCGATTCTAATACATGATTTTATCTTTGCTAACGCTCAGCGAATTCCCAATCATCCTGCATTATATTTTAAAGATGCAACGCTTACTTTTTCCCAGCTATGGAGCCAAATAGATTGCTTGGCAGGTATTATCTGCGGGCTTGGTCTTGCGCCGAGTGAAAGAGTAGCCATTTATTTACCGAAACAATTTGAGACGGTGATCGGTATATTTTGTGTTTCTGCTGCAGGTGGAGCATTTGTGCCAGTAAATCCATTGCTGAAACCAAACCAAGTGAAATATATCCTGCAGAATTGCAATGTGCGCATCTTGATTACTTCAGGTGAACGTGCCGATCAATTGAGCAATATTCTTGATGATTGTCGTGATTTAAATACTTTGATACTAACTTCAGATGCAAAGCAACTTCTTCCGTCAATCGCGAATAAATCTGTTATGTGGGCTGATTTACTAGCCACCAGCAATTCTGCCAAACCACATAGACGTATTGATACGGATATGGCTGCGATTCTTTATACTTCTGGAAGCACGGGGCAGCCTAAAGGCGTTGTTTTGTCGCACCGTAATATGGTAGCCGCTGCAATTAGTTCGGCTGAATTCCTTGGCTTAACAATGGAAGATAAATTGCTTGCTGTTCTGCCCTTGAGTTTTGATTACGGCTTAAGTCAATTAACCACAGTCTTTTCTGTCGGCGGTTCTGTAGCATTGATTAATTACTTGTTTCCACGTGATATTATTCACTCTGCTGTGAAATACAAAATCACTGGAATTTCAGCTGTGCCACCGATTTGGAATCAACTTGCTGCTCTTGAATGGCCAGGAGAAGCTGTTAAAGCATTGCGCTATATAACTAGTTCAGGTGGAGCGTCTCAACGTGCAACCTTGGATAAGTTGCAAGATAAATTACCTCAAACCAGAATATTTCTTATGTATGGTTTAACTGAAGCTTTTAGATCCTCATTTTTGCCACCAGAGAAGATTAATGAAAAGCCTGGGTCTGTTGGAAAGGCCGTACCAAATGCCGAATTGATGATTGTTCGTGAAGATGGTACAGAGTGCGCACCAGGAGAACCAGGAGAATTAGTTCATCGTGGATCTTTAGTTTCACTTGGCTATTGGAATGATCCTGTTAGTACGAACAAAAGATTTCGCCCAGCCCCAAATCAGCCTCAGGGACTGCCAAATCCTGAATTAGCCGTCTGGTCTGGAGATCAGATGCATAAAGACAAAGACGGCTATTTGTATTTTGAAAACCGCCGTGATGAAATGATTAAGACATCTGGATATCGTGTTAGTCCCACTGAAATTGAGGAGGTAGTCTTTGCTTCAGGCTTAGTTACAGAAGCGGTTGTTATTGGCATCCCTAATCTAGAACTAGGGCAGTTGATTGTTTTAATTGTACATTGTATTGATGCAGAAAATACTGGTGAAGATACAATTCGTTCGTACTGCCGACGAATGCTGCCTAACTATATGGTGCCGTCCCATATAATATTACGTGATGAGCTACCCCGCAATCAGAATGGAAAAATTGATCGGCCAGCATTGACCACAGAATATAAGGAGAACTTCAGTGCTTAATATGGATTGAGTCCAGTAGTAAAGACAATCGCACTTACCATTACTATATTATTGCAAGTCTAATGTCACCAATTCACTGTAAATATTCTGAATACAGTCAGCCGACAAGTCTTTACTAAGAAAAAACTTTTGACTACCTGCTTCTTGTTTATATAAAAATAAAGTCTTAATTGGCTGACCCAACAAACGAGATTCGATCTTGCTGCTAAACATACCGTACCTAAATAGCAGGTGTGTTCTCAAAGCAGGCCAGCATTGCCGAAATAGCGGCATATCACTTACATACATAATTGATGCGCAGGCTAACCGTTTATACTTTACTCGTTTAAAAATCATAAACTCATATTGATCATCTACATTAAATATTAAAAAATTAAGCCAAGGAAATTCTGTGTGATCAATAAAACATTTTGCAGCATGCTCTGACAGGAGACTCTTTGCTTTTGACTTGTCAGTCACTATTTTTACACGTTCTGGAAAACTTAGTGATGGCACATTCAGCAAGACAGACATGCGATTGTCTAATGGTTTAAACCTTAAGAAGCTAAATATCTTAATGCCTTCTTTATTCGGTGAAAACATGGTAAAGCTATAGCCTTTTTGTCTTATCACTGCTAATACCAATTCGATACTTTGTGATCGGTAGCCAGGTAATACGCACCAGCTATGAGGATTACAAAAACGTTCCAAATGACCCGCAACATATTGTTCGGAATAAATAGCACATAAAACCCCTACAACTTGATCGTCGCTTATTAACATGAAACCGTGATTTGGTGCTTCTGCCAGCCATGATTTACTAATACCTTGCCGCCATGCCTGTGGGGTAAACTGGCTATTCATGTGACAATGTAAGAAATTAGCCACCTTTTCGATATCAATAGCCGTAATTGCCGTTAATATTGTCTTTTTTCTTGTCATTTTATCACTCATTGCACTTTAAATTATATTAGTAACCGTTCCATTAGCACTTTCAGAACAATCTCGCTCGTTTTCAAAGACTTGTCAATGATATCATGACACTAGTTTGGTCTGAAATCATTCTAGTACTCAGTCGAGTAGCGCAGAAGAATTTCACTCCGACATCCCCTCAAAACCGGATGTGAATCTTTCAATTCATCCAGCTCCCATTTCCCCACCGTTCTGCGCCAAATTCCAGTGCGCGAATAACTCGGAATGTTGCCGTCAAATTCTGACAAGCACCACCCGCCCTGCTCACTTTTTCTTTTAGCCGCCTATATTTCCTGTGCAACCATCTCACCAGATACTGATTGGCGTATTAAATACATTCGCGCCAACAAAGTAAATCCACATGGCCTTTGTCGCAACCAAGCTGCTCAAGCTCCAGATCATATCGTTCTTCAATCCCTGTCGCATTACTCAGTATGATTTTACAGCCGAATCATCTAATAAACCTCGCCTGTATTTCACTGGAAATATAATATTATAGTGTACCTGGCACGCACGACAGCCCCCTTCTCTATAACATTTCTCATTCCAACTAATCAGATCCCTGTGGCAAGGCCAAGGGTTGTTTATTGCCTATTGTTGTAATCTTCATGTCAGACGCTCCTCTCAACAAGCGCAATGCTTGCAGCAGGCGGGCTAACAAAGCTAGGTGAAATTGTGCAATTTAACAAAAAGAATTGATA
>JAJFJH010000087.1 GCA_021774155.1 Nitrosomonas sp. | reverse complement strand
GTTGTGTTTATATGCGGTAATTGATATTAATTACGGAGGAGGTTATCATGCACCCAATACAACACCAGCTTCATTCTGACCATCATCATATGCAGCTTTTGTTAAGTTGTTTAAGTCAAGAAATTGATTGCTTCGATTTTGATAGCCAGCGTTCTCCTGATATGGAAATTGTTGTTAGCGCATTAGATTATTTCCATGTCTATCCCGACAAATGGCATCACCCTGCAGAAGATGTCATCTTCAAGCGGTTGCTTGATAAAAAGCTGGACGAAAAAGTAATTCTCAAGAAACTCTTGCGAGAGCATGAAAAGATTAGCTTAGAAACAGTCAAGATTAATCAGTTATTTCAAACGGCAGCTGATGACTGCATCGTTTCAGTAACCGATTTAGTCAATAATGCTCGAGAATTCATTTCTTTGCAACGAGCGCATTTAAATACAGAAAATGAATTTATTTACCCATTGTTAAGTGAGATATTTGACGCTGACGAATGGAAAGCAATCGAAACAGAAATTAAAGCGGAAGTTAAAATTCACGATGACCCTTTGTTCAATAAAATATCAAAAAAAGAATACAAACATTTGTACAACTATATTATCGACTCAGAAAAACAGAAATAAGTATGTTTAGTCTACTTTTAATTCAAATTATTAACGCGTTAATGCGTTAATATGATGACGCATTTTATTTTTCATACAAAATAATTTGTTATTATATCGCCTCCTTATTTTCTGTGCGATGTTTTAATTGCTGAGACTCACGCTTCCGTGAATCTCCGATTGCAAGTATAATCCTGCTGCACTCATCATATAAACGACAAGTTCTTCGGCCAATTGGCGGACCTTCGAGGATCGGAAAAAATGAAACTTCCCATTCGTATTGCAGTCACTGGCGCAACCGGTCAGATTTGTTACAGCCTGCTATTTCGTATTGCATCGGGTGACATGCTTGGCAAAGACCAACCTATAATCCTGCAACTGCTTGATATACCTGGATCACAGTCTTTGTTTGACGGTCTTGTAATGGAATTACAAGACTGTGCTTTCCCGCTATTAAACGATGTCATCACGACTGACAACCCTCTAATTGCGTTTAAAGATGTTGATATTGCTTTACTGGTTGGTGCACGTCCACGCACTCAGAACATGGAACGTAAAGATTTATTAATGGCCAATGGCCCTATCTTTACTGAACAAGGAAAGGCATT
This sequence comes from Nitrosomonas sp., assembly GCA_021774155.1. Classification (GTDB taxonomy): domain Bacteria; phylum Pseudomonadota; class Gammaproteobacteria; order Burkholderiales; family Nitrosomonadaceae; genus Nitrosomonas. Next base: position 8,849 of record JAJFJH010000087.1, on the reverse strand, counting down.
AGATGAAGTCGCCAATCGCAATGTCAAAATTTTGGTAGTAGGCAACCCTGCCAATACAAACGCCTATATTGCCATGAAAAATGCACCAGGTCTCAAGCCTAAAAATTTCTCTGCGATGCTAAGGCTGGATCACAATCGCGCTTTGGTGCAAGTCGCTCAGAAACTATCCCAACCCGTATCGAAAATCAACCGACTGACTGTGTGGGGCAATCACTCCAATACACAATATCCTGATTTGAATCAATCTATTGTCGATAATGTTAAGGTGATTTCACGACTACAAGATTCAACTTGGGTCGATGATTGTTTCATCCCTACTGTCCAGAACCGTGGCATGGCAATCATTTCAGCGAGAGATGGCAAATCAAGCGCCGCAAGCGCCGCCAATGCGATTATTAATCATATTCATGACTGGGTATTTGGCACTAAGAAAAATGACTGGACATCTATGGGAATTCCATCAGACGGCAGTTATGGCATTCCAGAAGGTGTGATTTACAGCTTTCCCGTTATCTGCCAAGCAGGCAACTATCAAATAGTCCAAGGCCTAGAAATCAATGAAACCAGTCAACAAAGAATGAATGCTAGCTACCAAGAATTAGTCACTGAACGAGAAGCCATCAAGCATTTAATTAGTTAGCTAAACTCCAATTTCTTATGCATTGCTTCGCCTCAATGAAACATTTAGAAACCCATTTCATAAAATAGTCTGACATCTTCAAATCTGTGAATATTCCCTCTGCTGGTTTACGTTTCCGAGACGCCATAGCTATTGAGAAGCCTTTACAAATTGCTGGGTGTATCAATGCTTATGCGGCTTGCATGGCTGAGCAGGTAGGATTTAAAGCATTATATCTTTCTGGCGGTGGCGTAGCAGCTGGTTCTCTGGGTGTTCCTGACCTTGCCATATCAACGCTAGATGACGTTCTGACCGATGTACGCCGGATCACTGATGCAACTGATTTACCGTTACTTGTCGACATTGATACTGGGTTTGGTGGCACATTAAATGTTGCACGCACGATTAAATCAATGATTAAATTCGGCGCTGCGGCAGTGCATATTGAAGATCAGTTGCTACCAAAGCGTTGTGGACACCGACCCGGAAAAATGCTCGTCAATAAAGATGAGATGACCGAACGCATTAAAGCCGCCGTCGATGCCAGAACAGATTCAGAATTTGTCATTATGGCACGAACAGATGCGCTGACATCAGAAGGATTACAATCTGCCATTGATCGCGCGTGTGCCTATGTTGAAGCAGGCGCAGACATGATTTTTCCAGAAGCCGTGGACAATCTAGCAACTTATAAACAATTCGCAGCGGCCACAAAAGTACCCATACTCGCCAACATTACAGAATTCGGAAAAACCCCTCTCTACCGCGTAGAAGAATTGGCAGCAGTTGATGTTTCTATGGTGTTATACCCCCTTTCCGCATTTCGTGCGATGAACGCGGCTGCATTGAATGTGTTTCGAACAATTCGCCATGAAGGAACACAGCAAAACGTCATTAAACAAATGCAAACACGCGACGAACTCTATGAGTTTTTAAATTATCACAGCTTTGAACAGAAACTGGATCATGGATTAGATATTCATTTCTCAAATAAAGACAAAAAATAAGAAACCCACCATGACAACCAATGCTGGCACAAAGAAATCTGTCTTACTCTCAGGAATAGAAGTCGGTAATACTGCGATTTGTACTGTTGGAAAAACTGGCAATGATCTGTTTTATCGTGGCTATGATATCCAAGATCTCGCCGTTCACTGTGAATTTGAAGAAGTCGCCTATCTGCTTATTTATGAAAAATTACCCAGTCTCACTGAACTAGCAGCCTATAAGACAAAGCTCAAAAGCTTACGTAATTTACCTAGCAACCTTAAAAACGCATTAGAAACCCTACCGGCCACTGCCCATCCAATGGATGTCATTCGCAGCGGCGTTTCAATACTAGGCGCATTGACTCAAAACCTGGAGATGCCTTCTGTTGACCAAATACGTCATCAAGCTGACCAGACAATCGCTTGCCTGGGATCTATTCTGCTCTATTGGTATCATTTCACAACACATAATCGACGTATAGATCTTGAAACTAATGATGATACTATCGGTGGTCATTTCCTACATTTGTTGCACAACAAACCACCAGCCGAATCATGGGTCAATGCGATGCATACTTCATTGATACTTTATGCAGAACATGAATTTAATGCATCGACATTTACCGCTCGCGTTATCACCGGAACAGGTTCAGATTTTTATTCTGCCATTACCGGGGGTATTGGTGCATTACGCGGCTCAAAACATGGTGGTGCGAATGAGGTCGCCTTTGAAATTATAAAGCGTTATAACGATCCAGAAGACGCTGAAAAGGATATTCTTAATCGAGTCGCTAATAAAGAAATCATTATTGGTTTTGGTCACCCAGTCTATACCATAGCCGACCCACGCAATAAAATAATTAAAAACGTATCAAGAAAACTATCAGTCGATCAGAATAATATGAAACTATTTGATATTGCCACGAAAATAGAGAGCACAATGTGGAAATCAAAAAGGATGTTTCCTAACCTTGATTGGTTCTCAGCCGTAAGTTATCACATGATGGGGATACCAACGGAATTGTTTACCCCTTTGTTTGCTATCTCACGTACGAGTGGCTGGACTGCTCATATTATCGAGCAGTCCAGAGATAATAAGATTATTCGCCCATCAGCCAATTATACTGGCCCTGAGCGTAAAGAACTGTTACCCATTGAAAAACGAGATTAATGTTTATTGTGTCTTTAATGACTTAACAAAAGCCAGCACTTCTGCCACATGACCAGGCACTTTTACCCCACGCCATTCACGAACCAACACACCTTTTTCGTCAATCACAAAGGTACTGCGTTCAATGCCCCGAACTTGTTTACCATACATATTTTTCATTTTCATAACACCAAATAATTCACATACTACTTCATCAGTGTCACTTAGTAATTCAAACGGAAAAGACATTTTGGCCTTAAATTTCTCGTGAGATTTCAGACTATCCCGCGAGATACCTACAATGTCACAATTATGCCCGACGAATTCATCATAGTTATCTCGAAATTCTTGCCCTTCTGTTGTGCAACCCGGCGTGTCATCTTTTGGGTAAAAATACACCACAAGATGTTTCCCTATATTTGAAGAAAGGGCAAATCTTTTAGCGCCCGTAGATTCAAGTTCAAAATTGGGTACTGATTGATCTAACATAACAGCTTCCTAATAAAAAAGGGAAATCTCAGTAATACAAAAGAAATCTCCTTCAACGTTTAATAGTAACGCACAAATTCTACTTTAAGGAACCTGCTGATCAATAATAACCGGTATGTCATTTTGACCTAAGTTAACAGGTGCGCTGAATCCTTGCAAATCGCCACTCGTTGGAACTGCTTGGCCTGATTTGCTGACACGCGCTTCAACAACTACTTTAGGAAAACTTGATATTTTCATCGTAGGCGTCATGGCCATGTCATCATTTAAAGAGAATGACGCAGGTAAATCACTCACCTTTAATTGCAAAATAGCCAAAGGCATTCTAGGCCCTGTTTCTGCTCGTGCGTAGATAAACAAAGTGTCATTTGCAGAAGCTTTTGATGCTAATGTTTGACTAAGTGTTACCGTACCAGAAATAGAAGCGTCTGCATCACCTGCAGGTGCAGGTGCAGATGGTACTTTTTCTGCCTGTGCAACCTGTGGTTGAGCTACTGGTGCACCACCATTTGCTAATGATCTGGCATCAGCAATACTCTCACGTACTGAACCCGCTAATTGCGAATCACCTGGAATAACCGCTAAGAGTTTTTCCCAATAATCTGCAGCATCATTGAAATTTTTCTTTTCAAATTCGACAGTACCAGCCAATGCAAGTGCTTTTGGATACTCAGGGTCAATATTCAATGCTTGTTGAATTAATTCGGTTGGCTTCCCAGCTAATCCACCTTGATTTGTCATGGCCAACATATCTGCATAATCACTCAAAATTTGAGGATTATCTGGAACCAGTTCATTCAATTTAGCGTAAGTATTACTCGCATCATCGAAACGATTCATAATGGCATAAGTTCTTGCCAACATAATCCACCCTTCTACGTCTTCTGGATTGCTATTAAGACGCACGATCAGATTATCTACAACGGATGCAAATTCGGCGTGACCTTCCACACGATCAACTCCACCCATTCCAGCATTTGCATGCTGCATCTGTGTCGCGCTAGCAAGCTGCTCTTGGGACATGAAACCACGTGTATCACCGATATTTAAATAGAGAAATATGGCTGAAAGTGGTATAGCAAGGGCTAGGAGGGAAGATGTCGCTATGCTGCGGCCTCTCTTTTGAGTTTTATTTATCATTGTTTTTTTCTCTGGGATATCTTGTAACATACGTTGCTGCAGTTCTTGCTTACTTTTGTCATATTGTTCTTGAGACAAAATATCATTCGCTAAATCGACTTCGAGATCTACTAGTTGATCTCGGTAAACAGTGACATTTGCGTCATCATTGTCAACACTATCTTCGTTTTCATCTTCTTTGCTCCGTAGTAGCGTAGGAAGTACAAATAACAATGCGACAACTATAAAAGTACCCGCTATTATCCAAAAATAAGTCATTCTTTATTACCTTTATCTTTACCTGACAACGCTTCTTTTTCAGTTTTATCCTCAATACGAGAATCTACAACATCTACGTCAGTTTTTTTACTTTCAGTTTCTTCTAAATTCATTAAAGCTTCTGCCTGCTTACGCTCTGTCTCCGACAACTCAGGCACTTCTTCAATCTGTACACGACGACGTTTTAGAACAAACATCAAAGCAATTGCACCAATAATCAACAAAAACAGTGGGCCAAACCATAAGAAGAATGTCGTTGCTTTTAATGGCGGGTCATAGAGTACAAAATCGCCGTAGCGTTCAACCATAAACTCAAGGATTTCTTCATCGGTTTTATTGGCCTTGATTTGTTCTCGGATTTCTCTGCGGAGATCATTAGAAAAATCAGCGCGGGACTCTGCAATCGATTCATTTTGGCAAACCAAACAACGCAGATCTTCAGATAACCTAAGCATTCTTGCTTCAATGACTGGATCTTCAGCTAACAGAGGAGCTTCCTTTCCAATAGCAAAGCCAATCTGTGGCGACATTATCGCTATAAGAAAAAGCACCGCCATTAAACTAAAAAAATTTAATCGATGCATCACGATTTTCCTTGTAATTCTTTAACCAGCGGCAGGATCGTTTCTTGCAACGACTTTACCGTGACAGGTCCGATTTGCTTATGACGAATGATGCCCTGCTTATCGATGACATAAGTTTCTGGCACACCGTAGACACCATAGTCAATACCCACCCGACCTTCTGGATCAACCACGCTGACCGTATATGGGTCACCAAATTGACGTAACCACTGTATGGCTGTATCGCGTTCGTCTTTATAATTAAGACCATACACAGGAACAATACCCGCGTTAGCAACTTGTACCAATAAAGGATGCTCATCCCGGCAAGCAACACACCATGAAGCCCATACATTTAATAACCAGACTTTACCCAAGTTATCTTTTGAAGCGAGCTTCATTTCGGGGTTATGCAGTTGTTGCATTGTAAACTCAGGTGCCGGCTTATCGATTAATGGAGACGGTACCTGCCGCGGGTTTAATGAAAGCCCTGCGAACAAAAATATCGCCATTACTAAAAAAGCAACGAGAGGCAGCATAAAGCGCATCATACTTTTTTTGCTCCCGACTCTGTCATTAATACCGGATTAGTTGCGACATGACTTGCTTCTGCATCACTGTCCTTACCTGTACCTTTATTTCCTTCGTTCGATTCCTTGGGAACAATTTTTTCGCGTCTTTTGCGTATTTTCAAACGATAGCGACGGTCAGTTACCGCCAAAATCCCACCAATTGCCATCAAAACACAACCAAACCATATCCAATCAACAAAAGGCTTATGATAAACCCGAACGACCCATTCATCATTTGAGAGTGGCTCACCTAAGGCAACGTAAAGATCCCTAAATATTCCAGTATCAATAGCGGCCTCGGTCATTGCCATGCCGGATGCGTTATAAGTGCGTTTTTCTGGATGTAAATTACGAAGAAATTCTCCATCCTTTAAAACAGCAATATCACCCTTTACAGACAAATAGTTTGGGCCAACAACATCTCTGACACCATTGAATTGGAAGGTATAACCACCGACATTAACAAAACTACCAACTTCCATACGCACATCACGTTCGGTCTCATAACCATTCACTATTGTGACACCGATGATAAATACTGCGATACCTAGATGCGCACAGTGCATGCCATAGTAACTTCTAGATTGTTTGGAAAATCTTGCGAAAATACTGCCTTGCCCACTACTTTGTATACGTTGCTTGATATTGACGATCATCGTCGCAATGACCCAGAAAGCCAGCATCAAACCAAAACTCACTAGCGGTTTCCATTCACTCATAAAGAATGGCATGATTAATGCCGATGTAACACTGACGCCAAACGCCCAGCGCAAACGCACCGCAAGTGCTGGCAGGCTCGCTTGTTTCCAACGTGCGACCGGTCCAATACCCATAAGAAAGACTGCGACTGCCATAATTGGAACAAATACAATTTCAAAAAATGGAGGGCCCACAGATAATTTCCCAAGATCCAACGAATCAATAATCAAAGGATAAAGTGTGCCAAGCAATACACTGCCCGCCGCGACCATTAATAGTAGATTATTACCCAGCAACATGGACTCACGGGATACTAAAGAGAATTTCCCGCCTAATCCAATTTTTGGTGCTCGCCAAGCAAACAGCAAAAGAGAAGAAGTAACGACGACAACCAAGAACACCAAAATAAAGATACCGCGCTCAGGATCCGTAGCAAAAGCATGTACTGATGTTAAAACACCCGACCTCACCAGGAATGTACCCAACAAACTTAGTGAAAAAGTACAAATAGCAAGTAATACCGTCCAGCTTTTGAAACTGCCACGTTTCTCTGTCACGGCTAATGAATGTATCAGTGCAGTACCTACAAGCCATGGCATAAACGATGCATTTTCAACCGGATCCCAGAACCACCATCCACCCCAACCTAATTCATAGTACGCCCACCAGCTACCAAGCATAATTCCGGTGGTCAGGAATACCCACGCAATGGTTGTCCATGGACGTGACCAACGTGCCCAAGTTGCATCAAGCTGACCGCTTAACAAGGCAGCAATCGCAAATGCAAAGGCAACAGAAAAACCCACATAGCCCATATAAAGCATAGGGGGATGAATTACCATTCCAGGATCTTGCAGCAATGGGTTTAGATCACTTCCCTCGAGCGCTGCGGGCAGCAAACGGTCAAAAGGGTTTGAAGTAAGCAACATGAATAACAAGAAACCAACACTAATAAGCCCAAGCACACCAAGCACTCGTGCCACCATCTCTTCTGGCAAGTGACGGCTAAACACACTGACAGCAATGGACCAACCCGCCATCATCAGAACCCATAATAGCAACGAGCCTTCATGAGAACCCCATGTAGCGGCAATTCGGTATTGTACAGGCAATTCAGAATTTGAATTTGTTGCCACATTAAGAACGGAAAAATCACTCGTAACAAACGAGTAGGCTAAACATACAAAGGCAATAAAAACAAATACAAACTGTCCTTGAACAGCTGGGCGCGCAAGGGCAATCCAAGAAGGGATACCACGCGCTGCACCAATAATGGGCAGAGTACCTTGTGTTATTGCTAATAACAGTGCAAGAATAAGGGCAAAATTACCAATTTCTGGAATCATAATTTGAAGTTACAACTAAAAGATTATTGAATAACAGATATAGTCAAGCCAAGAAAAAACGCCTGATTTGAACTAAATCAAGCGTTTTTTATTGCGCGAGTGCTGCTTTCTTTGCTTCTGCTGCCTGTTCTAATGCCATAGCAGCTTCTGGTGGCATATAATTCTCGTCGTGTTTTGCCAGTACTTCATCAGCTTCAAAAATACCACCGGCTGATAATCTTCCTTGAGCAACAACACCTTTCCCTTCATTGAACAAATCAGGAAGTATGCCGGTATATACAACAGGTATCACTTCTGCAGTATCAGTCACTGCAAATTTGACCGTTAAACCTTCATTACGCTGAATACTACCCATTTCCACTAACCCACCGATACGAAATCTTTTATCAACGGGCGCTTCATTCGCAGCAACTTGAGTTGGAGTGAAAAAGAATACCAGATTACTCTGGAATGCATTTAAAACAAGTATTGCAGCCACACATAGCGCAGTTACACCGGAAGTAATAATTGCAATTTTTTTATGACGTGGTTTCATTTTTTATCTCTTTTTTTGTAGATTTGTGAATCAGACCGCTTTGTTTCATTAAAGTTCTACGACGCTTTGAAATTAAAATAACCTCACCCGCAATACAGATAAATGAAACAATATAAGAACCCCATACATAGAATCCGTATCCGCCCATCGCAAAAAACTCTGACCAATTTTCCACATTCATCGTGCGGCCTCCTTCTCATGCAGATCAGCAACCCATGATGTATGACGCTCACGTTCCAGAATTATGACGCGTGTTCTTATCAAGGCCATCGCAATTGAATACATCCAACACGCCAGTGCCATCACCAACATACCTGTCAGCATAGTCGCCGCCATTTTTGGAGATTGCGTTAGGCTAACAGAGGCTCCTTGATGCAGGGTGTTCCACCAATTAACTGAAAAATAAATAATTGGTATATTAACCACACCAACTAGTGCGAGAATTGCACCCGCTTTATCTGCACGACGTGGATCGTCAATAGCTGCTTG
>JAJFJH010000086.1 GCA_021774155.1 Nitrosomonas sp. | reverse complement strand
TGCCGTGTACAATCTATTTAATCTTGGCCGTCATCTGTTATCTGCCAGTGATTATCGGGATTTGAGACAAGGTGCATTTGCGTCTTGGAGAAAGGTAACAGTAGCTTAAAGTCAGCAATTATAGTGTGTTGGTCGTGCCGGAAAGTTAACTTGGCAATACCTTCTAGTGTTAACTGTTTCACTAAGAATTAACTTGGCAGTACCCCTTTTTTGCGCCTTGACCAACCCAAGCCGGCGAGGCCGAGACCGAAAAGGGCGAGGGTGGCGGGTGCTGGCACACCTGAGGGTGGGGGCACAATTGAACTCAATTCGAAATTTAGCCCGCTTATACCGATATCATCATCAGGACCTTGGCGCACTTGGAGACTATCGATTGAAATGCCAGAAAAATTTGACAAAGTAATGATCTGGGTAGAAGGTCCAGATAAGTCTCCCGGGGAATTGAAAGTTTGAGACGCAACGACCACGTTATTCAAAAAACCCTCCCAGGTTACAAATTCACCCGTATGGCTATGAGAAAGGAGGTAACTCTCCGCCTCGAATATTGCATTGCTTACTAGTGAAAAATTTGCACCAGTAGACGTTCCACAGCACATTAACAGCTTCCCGTTAGAGCTGTTATCGGGCTCCCAAGCAGAACCTCCGATCAGGTCAATAGTCATCCCGTTGTTTGAAAAACTAGCAGTTCCCGAGTCAGGACCTTGGAAAAGATCCATCAAAATTGCGTTTGCATTTGCCGAGAATGTAGTAATAGCAATTAAAATAGCCAATGATCTTATTTTCATGTTCGTATTCCTCTACAATTGTTGTATGTCTTTTATAAAGCACGATTCGTGCCAGATTCCTGGTATTCAAATAGGGCTTGGGGTGTGGGGAAATAACAATCTGTATACCCAAGAGCATGTAAAGAAATCCGACACAATAGAACCTTTGCTTACAGGCTATCAATGATGACTATGACCCTGTCGACAGTGGCATGTTTCCCCAAGAATAGTCCAAACGGCTGGAAGGTGGTGATAGTGGAAACTCTGCTGGCGGTGTGCTATTTTATCGTTCATCTTAAATTTCTCATTAGTCGGGATTTCTAGTGGGGGCCATTAGAGTAAGCTGTTATAAATAAGACTGTTTTGGTAAATTAAAGCTGTTTGCAAGGTACATGTTTTTCTTCCGAGATTTTGATGGGATTTAATCTACGATTTACTGAGAATGAGATCGCTGTTTGGGATGGAATGGGGCTGATGAAACAGATGAGGTTTTGCTCGTGTAGTTGAGTCCTGTGGCCTGCCACAACCTCAACATACCCTTAAAACCCTGCGCTATAAGCTCTTTGCCAAAGCAGCTTACATAATGAACGATAGTTGAAAGAAAATGATTAGCCTGGCTGTTGCTATGCAGCATCGCGAGTGGCTAGAAGGACTTTGGGACAAATCAAAATCATTTGATTTGCTCATGAAATTTACACCTATTTTCTTTCCTTAGAAAGTGCTGATGGGAAATCTGGAAGCATGGAAAGTAAGATTGTTCTCCCGCTTAAATGGAGCGGGATAGAGATAGAAGTCGTTTTTGAGTGCAGTTATTCAGAAACTTATGAGAAAAGGTTACGCGCTTTCTCATATTGAGACTTGCAGTGTTTGTCTTGGTTGGGCGGCACTTCGCCGATAAAAAATGCAGGCTATCGCTCAATTCTTATGAGAGAGTCTGGAATGATAGAAAGGGAGACACTGTGAACATGGTTTTATCACTGCTTGAAGGGGGAGGCGAAGAATGAACAATGGAAAGAGGTGAGAAAAAAGACCAAACAATACAATTGTTTTGATGGAAAGGCGCACTTACTATAGAATAGTGCGCCTTTTGCCCCATTTGTATTAAGAACAAAAACAGAACTTATTTTATCTGTACAAATTTACAGAAAAACTACCCAGTAAATATAAATTGTCTTCAGCTAACAGTCATATACGCAACTTTTCTATTATTGCCCATATTGATCATGGTAAATCAACGCTGGCTGACCGTATTATCCAACTGTGCGGTGGCTTGTCTGATCGTGAAATGGAAGAGCAAGTGCTTGGCTCAATGGATCTTGAGCGAGAGCGCGGTATTACGATTAAAGCACAAACAGTCGCGCTTAAATACAAAGCGCTCAACGGTGAAATCTATTCTCTAAACTTAATTGATACACCGGGTCATGTTGATTTTTCCTATGAAGTATCACGATCATTATCTGCGTGTGAAGGGGCGTTGTTGGTTGTTGACGCGTCGCAAGGTGTGGAGGCGCAAACCGTTGCTAACTGCTACACAGCAATTGAACAAGGCATTGAGGTTGTCCCGATACTCAATAAAATCGACTTGCCAGCCGCAGACCCAGAGCGAACAATTGAAAATATTGAAGATGTGATTGGTGTTGATGCACAAGACGCATTACGGATCAGCGCCAAGACAGGAGAAGGAATACAGGATGTATTAGAAACGTTGATCCAACGTATTCCTCCTCCAGTAGGTGATATAACTGCCCCCTTAAAGGCACTTGTTATCGATTCGTGGTTCGACAATTATGTGGGTGTTGTCATGCTGGTGCGTGTCATGGATGGTGAAGTTAAGCCAGGAAACAAACTCATGCTGATGGCAAGCAAAACAGAGCAATTGTGTGAGCATGTGGGTGTTTTTATGCCTAAACCAATTCATCGGAAATCACTGAGTGCGGGTGAGGTTGGTTTTGTTATTTCTGGTTTGAAAGAATTGAAAGCCGCTAAAGTCGGCGATACGATCACGTTGGCAAGTAATCCTGCAAAAGAAGCGTTAGTTGGTTTTAAAGAAATTAAGCCGCAAGTATTTGCCGGGTTATATCCTGTTGAATCGAATCAATATGATGCGTTACGCACGGCTTTAGAGAAGCTACAGCTTAATGATTCTTCTCTACGGTTTGAGCCAGAGACATCTCAAGCGCTCGGTTTTGGTTTCCGCTGTGGTTTTCTCGGTTTATTGCATATGGATATTGTGCAAGAACGATTAGAACGAGAATACGACATGGAATTGATCACCACAGCACCGACTGTTGTGTATCGAATCATGATGCGTGATGGTTCAGTCATTGAGATTGAGAATCCATCAAAAATGCCAGAGCTCTCCAAGGTCGAAGAAATACATGAGCCCATTATTTCTGCAACGATTTTAGTCCCTGATGAATTTGTTGGTTCGGTCATTACCCTCTGTGTTAATAAACGTGGTATCCAAAAAAATATGCAATACATGGGTAAGCAGGTCATGCTGAATTATGAGATGCCATTAAATGAAGTGGTTATGGACTTCTTTGACCGGCTGAAATCTACAAGTCGTGGCTATGCCTCATTGGACTATGAGTTTAAAGAGTTTCGTGCAGCAGACCTCGTTAAGCTAGATATAATGATCAATGGTGAAAAAGTCGATGCGTTGTCATTGATTGTGCATCGTGAGAATAGTCAAAGTCGAGGTCGTGAATTGGCAAAAAAAATGCGTGAACTCATTCCACGTCAGATGTTTGATATTGCGGTACAAGCGACGATTGGAGCAAATATCGTTGCGCGAGAAAATGTAAAAGCTTTACGTAAAAATGTGCTTGCTAAATGTTATGGTGGTGATATTTCTAGAAAACGTAAATTGCTAGAAAAACAAAAAGCAGGTAAGAA
>JAJFJH010000085.1 GCA_021774155.1 Nitrosomonas sp. | reverse complement strand
CAAATACATCAACAAAAATGTTACCGCCGACCTGGTTGCTTTGCGGAGCTTTAGGCTGCACGTCACCGGGCAGGTCAACCTCCCCGGACCTTACCCCGCAAGAGGCGTCAACCGGATTTCGGATGTCATTGAATTGGCGGGTGGTCTGACCAGTTGGGCCACGGAACGCAAGATTGAGGTTCGCCACCTGGACGGAACACTGGACATCGTAGATTTGCATCAGTACAAGAAGCTCGGAAATATCGAGGCCAACATTTACGTACGCCAGGGTGATGTGATTTTTGTGCCGTCCGTCGATCTCGACAAAGCCACTGTGAGAATAGAAGGAGAAGTAGCCGACGCCGGCGTCTACGACCTGGAAGACAATGAAACCATCGCGCAGTTCCTGCAGCGGGTCAACGCGTTTAATCGCAGGACCGATCTACGGAGCGCCTACATTGAAAGGTCTGTCGACGGCAACGGAACCACCAAAACCATCCCGCTCTACTCGTACGCAGTTGAGGGCGGCAATGGCCACGCCGAGCGCTATTTCCAGGATGGCGATATTATCCGGGTACCGCGCAGCCAGCATGACGTTTATGTGATTGGCGCGGTTCGAGAGCCCGGCCGGCACCCCTATTATCCGGGGCTGAAGGCCTTCGAATACATCGGACTCGCGGGTGCACATGAAAAAGCCTCCGGCCTTGCGAAGACCAAAGTCATTCGCGCCGGAACCAACGAAGAAGAAGAAGGTGCGACCGTTCCCGTTGAGCCGGGCGACACCATCTTTATACCGGAGAAAACAGAATTTGGTATTCGCGAGATTACGCAAATCGTAGGGACGATAACGAGCGTGATTTTGACATTGGTGGCGGTGAATAGGTAGTAGGGTATCGCAGCATAGAGATACTACACACACGAATTAGAAAGAAATGAACCTCGGAAAAGAAAAACAAACAGTGCAATTTGTTAGCTTTCTCAGTAAGATCTTTGACAATAGAAAGTTGATTGCTCGAAACTTCATGCTCTACACCATCATCGGTTTAGTAGTGGCACTACTTCTCCCGTTTTGGTATACTTCAACTGCGGTCCTTCTTCCACCTGAGGCTCAGGGTGGATCAGGACTCAACGTGCTTTCTATGGTTGCAGATTTGCCTTTGAACCTGTCTGGTGCATTTGGGCTCGGCAATAGTATGACATCCATTTACATCGGCATTCTCAACAGTCGAAACGTTCGCGAAGCAGTTGTTGAGAGATTAGATCTGATGACCATTTGGGAAGAGGATTTAATGGAGGACACTCTGAGAAAACTAGACGATTTGACCAGGATAGATCTTACGGAAGAAGGCTTAATCACAATTTCAACGACCGCCCGAACGCGAAAAAGGGCTCAAAGCCTGTGTCAAGCATTTGTGAGCGAGCTTGACCGCCTTAATAAGGAATCGCGACTAACAAACGCGAGGTATACGAGAGAATTTATAGAAAGGAGATTTAAACAGGCCGACGTAGACTTAAGACTTGCAGCAGAAGATCTGCGTGATTTCCAAGAGAAGAATGGTGTTATTTCGATAGAAGATCAGGTAGTCGCATCAATAACAGCTGCAGCTCGACTCAAGGCTGAAGTTACTGCCTCCGAAGTTGAACAAGCTGTTTTGGCTAAACAACTATCCCCATCGCACCAAGAAGTAAAGACCGTTCAGGACAAGATAGCTGCCTTGCGGGACCAGTTGGGACACATTCAGTTCGGCAACAGCGGCGCACCTGGTGATATGTTCATCCCGTTCAAAGAAGCTCCCAATCTCAGCCTACAGTATGTATTTCTCTACAGAGATTTGGAGGTTCAAAAAGCAATCTATGAACTTCTCGCCAAACAATACGAACACTCTCGAATTCAAGAGGCGAGAGATACACCTACGGTGCAGGTCCTTGACTCGCCGTCGATGCCGGAAAGAAAGAGCAAGCCGAAACGAGTATATATTGTTTTGGCTGCAGCGTTTTTGAGCTTCTTTGTCAGCGGCTTTACCATTGCGTTGGATGGTTATATGGAGCGAGTCAAGAATAGTGAACCCGATGAATTCAATAGTTTTCACCAGGGCTACGAGGCACTTCGCAATGATTTTCGCGACCTTTTCCGATTCAGAAAGTCTGACAAGTAGCCAAGTTATAGCTGGTTAGCACTTGAGAGGGAGAAAATACGATTCATCCCGCAGTTGTATTTGTAAAGAACTTCTCAGTTCTCCTGTTCACCAATCTGATATCCCGGCTAGGCACATTCTTTCTATTTATTTGTTGTGCCAAATACCTCACTGTTGATGATTTTGGGACATTCTCTTTTATCAACGCAATAACGCTCCTCCTGTTTGTTCTCGTCGATTTTGGCATAAACTTTTGTGCGGTCCGTGAAGTAGCCCGTGCAAAAGAACTAGTCTCTGAATTCTTGGGACATGCCCTAATTCTGAAAACTACGGTCATCGTTTCTTCCTTGCTTCTGTTCGGCATAGGAGGCACCTACTTAGGTTTAGAAAGAAAACTGTTTCTGTCGCTTTTCCTTGCCGGTGTCTCAGTAGCCTTGAATTCTATCAACAGACTTTTCTGTAGTATTTTTCTTGCGTTCGAAAAAGCAGAATTTGAGTCGACCGCGGTTTTCCTGGAAAAGACGTTGGTGCTCGTGTTCGGACTATTCGCCCTTATTGAAGGATTTGGGTTAGTTGGGATATTCGCAGCCTACTCGCTCTCTCGTTTGGTGACTCTGTTTTGGATTGCAATACTCTATCATTGGAAAATCCCAAGAAAGCGCTTTCGGTTCACGTTCAGAAAACTTCGGGAACTGTTTTTAGTAAGCCTGCCTTTTGCACTGAATATTGTGCTTGGGGTGATAGCCTTCAAGGTGGACATCCTAATGCTAAAAGGCCTGTGCACGTCACAAGATGTAGGGTTGTACAGTGCTGCTATCACGCTGATTACCGGTGTGGCTGTAGTGGGAGAAATGTACAAGAATGCGGTCTATCCGGTAATGTCTCGACAGTTTGAGAAGGAGCATGAAGCGCTAAAAAGAACTCTGAGAAAGTCTGTCGAAATTGTATTTCTAATGGCAGTCCCTTTTTCCATCACGACTTTTGTTCATGCGGAATTCATCATAGAAATGGTGTTTGGCAAGAACTATGCTGAAGCAGCGAAGGTACTCCGTCTACTTGCACTTTCCCTACCATTTGTGTACGTAAGTCAAGTTCTTGGTATTACTTTGACTGCGATCAACCATCAGTCGGTTCGTCCTATTGTTGCAGCCATTGTAGTTGTTTTGAATATCATGCTTAACTTGCTCCTCATTCCACACCTCGGAATAGTGGGGGCGGCCATGGCTACGACAATTAGCACTGTAGCGCTAATGTTCATCTTTACTTATCTTGTGGGCAAGTATTGTGTATCGGTAACTATCACAAGGCCGATTATGCACACGATGGTGGGCGGCCTTGTAATGCTATCTCTTTCAATTTTTGGTGGTCAAATCCCCGTTGCAGCAATGGTAGCAATATCTATTATAGCTTATCTACTTGTTCATTATTTCTTAGGAAGTCTAAGCTGTATTGGCATAGATTTGTCGGCTCTATTCTCATTTGGTATTAAAGCAAGTATTGAGAACAAGAAATAGCGCGATGATAGAATCCTTTCAAGATCGTATTCAGCTAGTTTGCCCGGATTGTGGGTCGCCTCTCTTAGTTCATGAAAAAAAACTAAATTGCGGTGGCTGCGACAAGGTGTGGCCAATTGAAGATAATATCCCGAGGTTCAGGGATGACCATCTATATTGGGGGGAAATACCCCGAGAATTGATGTCAGAGGTCTTGCTCAACGCTAAATCGAAAGGCTGGAGGTCAGCAATTGAGTTTTGCCTACAGCCAGAGCATAGTAAGCTTATCGACTACATAGCGAATGAAATCAGAGCTGACTGGCGCTATCTTATCCCGTTAGAAAAGAATCACAGCGTACTTGACATAGGGGCTGGCTGGGGTGCGATTAGTGCGGTCTTATCTAGGCATAGCAACCTTGTCGTTGCGCTCGAGAGAATAAGGCAAAGGGTTGAATTCCTCAAGTTGCGTTATCATCAGGACAAAATAGACAATGTTCAGATTCTTCAAACTGATTTCTCCTTGCTACCATTTGAGGAAAACACGTTTGATGTTATTGTCTGCAATGGTGTTCTTGAATGGGTAGGGCTTTATGACGACTCAAAAACGCCGGAGGAAACTCAAGTCATGTTCCTCAACAAACTGGCAACTATACTGAAGCCTGGAGGTTATTTGTATATCGGCATTGAGAACCGCTTCAGCTACAAACAAATACTTGGGTCAAGAGATCATAGTGGACTGCGATTTACAAGTCTTGTCCCGAGAAAAATGGCCAACTGGATGACTGCCCTTTTTCCCCGGAAGGGGGGGTTCTATTTAGAGGGTAGTGACGTCACGAGCTATCGCACGTATACGTATTCACTTGCCGGCTACCGCAAGCTACTGCATAGAAGTGGGTTTCCAAAAGCTGATTTCTACTACCCATTTTCAAGCTACAACTACCCTCGCTGGCTGATTCCAACGGATACTCCGCGGCCATTGAGCTATTTTATGGAGAATCTTCTACTGCCGCGATCATCTCTTGGTCGTTTTCTAAAACGGATCGCCTGCATTCCCTTGCCTGGCACACCCCAAAGGTTGGTTATGCCTGATTATTGCATAATAGCACAGAATAGCACAGAATGATTGATCAATTGAAAAGCTCTTTACTGAGAGCATGGTCTCAGACATTACCCTATTCACCAATGCCGACAAAGTTGCATTTTTTGTTTAGCGGCTATGACTCGTGTCGAAGTAAGATAGTTGTGGTCTTTGCGGATGACCAACAACAGCCGTCTCTTGTTATCAAGATAGCGCGGGACACAGATGCCGCCGAAGTATTAAGAGAGGAATTCAACAACTTAACCTTCGCTCATTCAAAAACACGGGACTCCTTGCCTTGGGCCACGCCCACTCCTGTTGCATACGAGAATTTTGGGCAAGGTCATGCTCTTGTGGAAACAGCATTGAATGGCAAAACATTGGAATCAAAGTGGGAAAGTTACAGCAGGAAGAAGTGGTTGAAGGCTGTGGAAGCAGACATCGTCCCCGCTACGGAACTATTAGTCGATTGTCATAAGAAGTTGAGCACAAAAGCTTCTCTTGTGTCGGTAAACGATCTCTCCGCCAAAATATGGTCTACTTTCAACGACGTTTACGAACCAACTGAAGGTGAGATTTCTAAGCACCGTAAGATCGCTACAGCCCTTAGAAATCTGAAAGATACAAGTTTGCCCTATGTTTGGACTCATGGAGATTTCTGGTCGGGTAACATTGTTCAGTCTCCGAACGGTAGTCTCGGCCTTATAGATTGGGAATTCTCCACCCAAAAGGGGCTACCTTTTTGGGACCTTTTCCTTTTTATAGTTGCGATTGCTGTCTATAGCCCATGGGCTCAATATGGGAGAGACCCTGCTGCCGGATTTCGGTTCATATTTTCAAATAGTTCTCCTCTAAAAAGAACCTTCCATCGCGCCATTGACTGTTACGCAAAAGGAATTAGTTTTCAAAACCACAAACTCTACGGGACCTTATTTGATATGTTCCTGTTCGATCTGGCCACGCGCAACTACCGACAACGCACGAAAAAAAACGAACAGGATAAAGATTTTAGGCAATTTCTTAGCATTAGTCGTGGCATAAATGATTTCTGACACTGCGCCAAATCAGTCATTCCCAATTCCCTTTCACCAGCACACTTTGGGCACAATATTACTGTTCGTTGCACCTGTGGTCACTGTTCTGTTGTCCCTCGCTGGTAACAGTGTCGGCTTTACCCTTCTTCCACTTTTGCTGTTGGGTCTGATTGTACTTGTAACAGCCCTTCTAAATCCTTTTGTTGGTTTGCTCCTGGCCCTTATCAATATCTTTTCCGGATTTGTTGCTGGGTTCGAACTGGCGGGTGGTTATATGGCCTTGGTCGCGTTAACCTCTGTCGCTTGGCTTTTCCACAAGCTTACGACAGACGACCTTTCATTGCAAATCTGTCAACGACAGTTTCTCTTTATTGCTCTGTTGCTCTCTGCAATGTTGCTCTCCGTTCCATTCGCACTTGACAGAAAAGTCGGATTAATTAAACTCATAGACTATGTGAAACTGTTTGTCCTGTGGATCTTGATACAAAACATCATAAGAACGAGAAAGCAATTTAAGTTGACCATTGTAGTAATCATTTCTGCGTTGGTCATCTCTTTTGTCTATGGGATATATAGTTTCTTCATCGGTACTGTTAATTTGTCTAGCTTCAAAGTCGCAACGGAAGTGGTCCAGCGAATACAGGGGGTAAATTCCAATCCCAATTCGCTCGGTGCCTCATTGGTTGTCTTCACACCAATACCCTTTCTTTTCTTCTTTGCTGAAAAAAAGAACTGGAAGCGTTCTCTTAGCCTAGTATTATTCGCCATCTTCCTAATCGCCACTGTTTTGACCTTTTCAAGGGGCGCGATAGTCAGCCTGGCTTTCGTGATATTAATAATAGTCATCAAGAAACGTCATCACAGGGCCGTCCTTTGGGGAAGTCTTATTTCATGCATAATTATACTCATTCTAATTCCATCGAGTCTCTGGGAGAGATTTGAGTTTGTTGCACATCTGAGAGGTGAAGCATCAGCGCGATGGCGCTTTAAGTTGTTCTTAGGCGCATTAAATTACTTTATAGAAAACCCTTTCTTGGGCATCGGCCTAGGGAATTTCATCCAAGAGGCAATTCGAATCATACCAAAGCACCAAGTTGCTCACAATATGTATTTAGAAATCGCCGCCGAAACAGGATTATTGGGTCTCATAGCCTTTCTCGGGCTGATATGGACAACAATTAACTACCTGGAAGAGAGCCGACTCATGTTCAAGAAAAGCGGACAAACGGCGTTGTCTTTAACTGCGGAGTCTCTAAAGATAGGTTTTTTCGGTTTCTTGATATCTGCTTTCTTTCTTTCCCTGCAGGCTGACACTCTATTTTGGGCACAAATAGGCATGTTTGGTGCGCTTCGTTTAATAGCGGAGGACCAAGCCCCCAAGGATGACTGTTGCAGCTCTAACGTAAAGTGAGAATTGAGCTGACCAGATAATACAGCTACTCGGAGAATATTGATGAGGGATATTTACAAAGACGGTACGTACCTGAAAAATCATCCAAACTGGCATGTGGAAGATTCTCCCTGGAAGGCTGACAAAGTCATTCGGGCAATCAACAGGAACAATTTGAACCCTCTTACGATATGTGAGGTAGGGTGCGGCGCCGGTGGCGTCCTTCATCAACTTTCAACACAACTGGGCGCGGAGAAGCAATTCTTTGGATACGAAATCTCACCCCAGGCCTACGCGATAGCAAAGACCAAGTCGGACAAGAACCTTCGATTTTTTCTTCAAGACTTGTTTGAAGTAGATGACGCATTCTTTGATTTGGTTTTAGCTATTGATGTCATTGAACACGTTGAAGACTATTTTGGTTTTTTGCGTAATCTAAAGAACAAAGGAACCTATAAAATCTTCCACATTCCGCTGGATTTGTCGGCTCGAAGCGTGGCTAGAGGCCTTGAACTCATGGACAAACGAAAAGCAGTTGGACACCTTCATTATTTCATAAAGGACACTGCTCTACGTACTTTGGAAGATACAGGATATGAAATAATCGATTTTTTTTACACATGCGATTCGATAGAACTGCCACTCCGAACTCAGTCCTATAAAGCAGTTACTCTAAGGTTTTTGAGAAAGACGCTATTTCGCCTTCACGAGGACTTGACCGCGAGACTATTAGGTGGCTTTCCTCTTATGGTATTGGCCAAATAGTCAGCAAGAAAATCCTAGCATGGCCGCCTCATTTCCAATTAGCATAGTCCACGTAAGGGCATCCACTGACTTTGGCAGTGTCGAGAAAATCATTCTATCCCTCTGCCGAAAAGTGGATTCCAACCATTTCCATTCATCAATCTACACATCTCAACCAGCGGACACAGCTGCAAACGCTCTGTCTGTGCAGGCGAACAGCGCGAGGATTCAATGCCAATGCAATAGTTATTTGAACAGATTCTCGGTCGAGAGCATCAAAACATTTCTAAAGTACATTGAAGACAACGATATTCAGCTGATCCATAGTCATGGCTATCGCGAAAACATTATGGCTCTTTTCGCCAAGTATCTCAAGCGAACAAAAATAGTCGCGACTGTTCACGGTTGGACGGCAGGGCAGCTAAGAAAGGCCATCGATCTACGTGTTCTAAGGTGCTTTGATAGGGTGATCGCTGTTGCACCAAATTTTGCTGATAATCTTTATAGGAAGGGGGACCAAGTTGACAGAGTTGACCTAATTCCAAACTTTGTGGATGTGAATGAGTTTCAAAAGAAACATGTTAGCACGAGTCTCAAAGCAAAACTTAAGCTGGACGGGACTAAGATAATAGTTGGTACTGCCGGCAGACTTAGCCCAGAAAAGGGAATGTCTGACCTACTTATTGCAGCCAAGCAGGTCGCCTCAAACCATCCTGATGTCATATTCCTGATTGCAGGTGAGGGTCCAGAGGAATCTGACCTGAGAAAGAAAACGATTGATCTTGGTTTGGCCTCATCAGTTAGCTTTGTTGGATATCAGGATAACATGGTTGACTTCCTCAATCTGATTGACATCTACGTGTCACCATCTCTTTCTGAAGGTTTGCCACGCAGCATCTTGGAAGCTGCCGCGACAGAACGGCCCATTGTTGCGACGGACGTGGGCGGGGTGGGACAGATAGTAAAGAGTGGAGATACAGGCATTTTGGTTCCAGCAAAACATCCATTCCTCCTGGCCGAGGGAATTGAGCAGTTAATAGCAGATCAACAATATGGAAGCAAGATAGGCAGACGGGCCCGGAATCGGGTCGTTGGAGAATTCTCTGAAGATACCATCATTGAGATTATAGAATCTGTTTATGAGAGTGTTTTCAATTAGTCGGATTTGAATGGAGAATTATTTACAGGCTCTTTGAAATTTGTAGCTCCGGCAAGCAACCTGTTAGCGCACAGGTCGCCACTTGATACCATTTTAGCGCACGACTTTTCTGGACGCCATTGAGAATTCCCTGGCGCTGAATCCGTGCCGCGTATTAGTAGCGCTCGCGAAACAACAACAGATGTTCGCCTTTATGTAAATGTCCTAATAATTCCTCTGTTCCGCCCTTTCCGGTAACACAAACTATGAGGCACAGACCCTATCTGTAATCTGCCTTGATAAGATTCTTAGTGAGGCAATCTGACCAATTCACGATATTTTATTTAACTTGATATTCTCGCCCCTTCTTGGTATCTTTTCTTATTATCCTTTCTGTCATAATGTTTCTCCCACTTTATTTTTGCCAATATGCCAAGTTCTTTCCTTTGGGGTGCTCCGAGAACAAAGAAGGTCTTACTTGCGGTACTCTTCTTTACCCTTCTTCTCTCTTGCCTATATTGTAGTCACGACCTCAACAAATTTTCCGAATCCAAAGCGCGACTTGAGGTGAGTTACAATCCATATTCTGCCGTCAACTGGGCCACCTGGAAAAGATGTCTGTCACAACACCATGACCATGTCATATATGATGAGCAAAAGATTCGGGACTACGATGAAGCTGGCTATGAAGCTTTAGCCCTGCTTCACTATTCCGGCGTAAGGTCCCTTGCTTACACCATGCGGGAGAGAATTTGGCCACTGACAAAATTTCTGAGTCAATATAACTCGGATGCTGCCTTTCTTAACACAACGCAAAACTTGAAAATCTTCATTCCTTCCATGGAGGAAGTTGGTGTTCACCATATGACTTCACCATTCTTGGTGCAATACGTCGAACGATGGGAGCAAAAGTTTGACAGGAGCAAGGAGGCGAAGCATTATATCTCAGAACAAGAACTCATCGATAAAATCACTAGTAGAGGTGGATTTCCAATCATAGCACATCCAACCAAAAAGTTCAGCTTTTACCGGAAGCTGCAAAATTTCGATGCACTCGAGATTTACAATGCCTCTTTCCTATTCGACTATATAACCGAAAAGCGTTCCCAAGATTACAACCAGCATTTCGTGGCCGTCTGGGATGATCTTCTAGCTTTCAAATCGAGTCGGCTTTTTGGTTATGCCGTTAATGATTGGTCCGGCCCTGTAAAGAAAGAGCGTAAGGAGACGCATCCCCGTATTTATGACAGCGGGAAAACACTTGTCATGCTTGAAGAGTATACTCTAGAGCATTATAGAGCGTCATTACAAACTGGAGCCTTTTTTTCCTTGAAAGATCTTGGTGTGAAGAAAGGGCTGCTACCAAAGGTAGTCAGCATAGCAGTAAGAGACTCCAATATCGACATCGAGGTAGAAGATGGAGTCGTGTCGTGGATTTTCCGAGGAGATGTCATTCAGGCTGGTCCTACATTCGATTTGTCGGCATTACCTCAGAACCTGAACTATATCCGTGCAGAAATCTCAAATTCCAGAGGAACTATCTATGCACAACCTTTTTCACTCACGGCAGCTCTATATGATAAGAAACAATGACCATCTCATTGGGTAGCTCGCAATTCTCAGGCCGCACTTGCTGCTTGAACATTCTACGGCTCTTAGTGGCCCTAAATTCTTACTAACTCATGGATGCAGAATAATCCCATTGACTCTTTACCCTATCCTCAATATATTTTGCTCAACGCTGGCTCTCTGCATTGCCATAGCAGATAATAGGTCGTTCCAAAGTTATTGCTATCGACCAACAGCATCATGCGATTCACTAAGTTTGGATCATTGCGTGAAAAAATTTGATAGAATGGCTTTTCTGGCTGAGGCTTGGCCAAATCTTCTACACTATGTCGGGTATCCTCTCCTCTTGGCGGCATTGACTGTTCGCATGAGAATTCGGGACCAAAATCAAGGGGCATACTGCTGCGATGTCCACCTCATCATCGCAGCATATGATGAAGAAGGTACGATTCGCCGAAAGCTCGAAAACTCGCTACAACTAGACCACCAGAAAGATTAGCTTCATGTGTCTGTGGCCTCGAATGGATCTGACGATGGCACCAACGATATCGTCAAAGAATTCGGTGCGGAAGGTGTTACGCTGCTGGATCAGCCGTAACGGTCCGGGAAGACCAGCATTCAGAATATTGCCGACCAGCGGGCGAAACAGGAGAGTATCGTCTTCTCCGATGCCAATGCCACGGAATGTCCAATTGTTGCAAGTGACGTGGGAGTGGTCGAGCAGGCAGTAAAGAACGGCCGTCCTATAGTTCTGATCCTACCCCCAAACCCAGCCTTAATGGATAGAGGGATCAAACAATTAACCAGGAATCCCCGGCTGAAGGCTGAGGCCAGAAAGGGAGTCCGGGACTTGGTAATAACAGAGTTTTCGGAGAGGAAGATTGTCCAGATGATAAGTGCTACTTATGGGAGTGTTCTATCCTAAGCCGCAATCAATCATGCTCTTTGTCAGCTACGCCTAACTCACCTTTCACCCTCTTTGGGAACACCTAGATGGCATTCCAGCACAAAAAGGTCAAGGTACTAATGCCCGATTTCAGCGGTCGTGGTGGCCACTCACAACATTGCTACTGCCTGTGCAACGCGCTCTCGCCATCGGTGGATCTTACATACCTGGTTCCCCGAAAGTACGAATCGGCGCACCTGCCACACGCTTTCAAAGTGACCACCTCGATCGAACAGGGCTATGATAAAAGATCGCGCCTGCTAAAGGGGGCCATTCACCTTGGCAACTTGTACCGGATTTATCGAGCCATCCTCAGAAATAAGGTCGCTATCTACCACTTCCACGACCTCAGGCTGCCCGTTGTGGACAATTTCTTCCTAAAGCTCCTCTCCAGGAAGAATATTCAGGTCGTATACACTGCTCACAATATTATGCACCATGAGAGGGCGCG
>JAJFJH010000084.1 GCA_021774155.1 Nitrosomonas sp. | reverse complement strand
CTGAAGAAAATATCTTGAGGTTTTAAATCTGCTTTTAACTGTGTTAATTCTGTAATTGAAGGGCATGAGGTTTCAACAAGTTTTCTTAGCGTTTTAAGTTCTGACCGAGATTTCTGAAAATGTATTGTTGACATGTTATTTATTTAAAATTAAAAGATATTAGCTTCCCAAAGCCGGTTTATTCGTATATACGATTACGCTAGTAGCGCAACTTTCGACCGGATAAAACTGGGCGTTAAGAGTTAATATCGGCGAAAAAGCTATTAGCTTGATATATTGAACTCAAGTATGCTGTTTTTGGCCACCCAATTGAATTAAAGGTATATTTTTGCGTTTTAAGTCGATTTTTTCGTGTAATTGGCAGCGTATTATATATAACAACTTCGATATTTGTTTAAATCTATCGAGCACTCGAATAAATATGTTGTATAAATGGTCTTGCATCAGTGTTCTTTATTTATTTTACGGCACTTGATAATGGTTATGAGCCAGCGAGCGTGCTGACAAACATCAAAAAAACTCATTGATACGCATCAAGTAATTGCTATTGTTGGTAATGTGGGGACACCAACGGCTGCGGTGACAGCACTAATGGTATGAAGGAAGGATTGACAGTGATAGTTTAAAAGCCGCATTAGGAGCCATGGGATCCACCGGTTAGATTGGTTGGGTTTAGGGACAAACTTCATAAAGCAAAGTAGACTTTTTACAAAAATAAGGAGTGATTTATGGCACGTCAGTTAATAAGCTCAGGTTCTACATTCGAGCAACAAATCGGGTACTCACGCGCTGTTGTGGCGGGCGATTGGGTGATGGTTTCTGGTACGACGGGATTCGATTACAGTCAAATGACCATTTCAGATGATTTGTTGGTGCAAACAGAGCAGTGCTTCCAGAATATTGAAATGGCGCTTAAAGAAGCGGGTTCAAGCTTGAAAGATGTCGTTCGCGTGACCTATGCTTTGCCAGATGCCGATGATTTTGAGAAATGCTGGCCGGTGATGCGTAAGTATTTTGGTGATGTTCGACCCGCCGCTATGATGATAACCGTTGGTTTGTCTGATCCACGGATGAAAATTGAAATTCAGGTGACAGCTTATTTGGGAAATTGATTGTTGAGCGGCAATCTTTGCCATCTTGATTAAAAAAGAGTGGCAACCTTTGCCTAATTTACGTCGCTTGCCAGTGATAAAGATCAAATAAATAATCGCAATGCTTGAGCGTGGGTAGTTTTTAGCGTGGCGGCATAATTTTTGCTTGGTGTAAATATATGCAGCGTTAATCATTTACCCTTAGGGAGTTAATATGCGAAATAAATTTGAAAGTTTAGAGCTCGGCCAGTTCATTCCGCTGCACTATCATCATAATATGTTGAATGACAGTGTTCGGGTGAAAGGTTTTAAAGAAGCCATTAATATGGTGGTAAAGCCCGGTGACAAGGTACTGGAACTTGGTGGTGGCACAGGTGCGCAATCTTTCTTTGCCGCACAAAAAGCGCAAAAAGTTTTTTGTGTGGAGCGTAACCCAGAGCTGGTGGATGCAGCGCGTAACTTTCTTTCAACAAACATCAATGGGGAGAAAGTAGAGGTTATCCAAGCGGATGCTTTGCATTATTTGCCACCAGAGCCCGTCGACGTGGTCATCTGTGAAATGTTGCACACAGGATTGCTACGTGAAAAACAGCTGTATGTTATTGATTCATTTAAAAAACGTTATCTAGAAAAATTCGGTGGTCCATTACCTATTTTTGTGCCCGAAGCCAGCATTCAAGCGGTTCAACCTGTACAGCAAGACTTTTATTTTGAAGGTTTTTACGCGCCGACTATTTTATTTCAAGACCCGCGTTCAATTCAGGAACGGAGCAAAGACCTTGCAGATCCCGAAATTTTTCAAATGTTGTCTTACACTGAGCCGTTTAGCCAAACTTGTTGTTGGGATGGGAAGGTTGTCATTGCTGAGAACGGCGAACTTAATGCCTTACGATTAATTACCAAAAATATTCTAGCTATTAATTTTGAGACGGGTAGCACGGTTGATTGGCACACTCAGTACATTATTCTGCCGCTACCTACACCACTCTCAGTTGCCGCAGGTGATCACATTTCTATACGCTTTAATTATCAGGGTGGAGACCCCCTTAGTGCGTTGACAGACTCACTGGAAGTTTATTTTGGAAAAGAAACGAGGCGTTGGTCAGAGGAGGAAACGCTTAATATAAATGGCTAGAATTTAGGTTGTGTTATCTCACTGAGGCATACTGAGAGGCGGAACTGATCATTGATACCATGAGTGGCGCAAGAAGCGCGGTGAAATTCCTAATGTGACGGTTGGTTGTAATGGTCAATTCTTGCGTGGATAACCAGTCACGAAATTGTTTGGGTGAATCAACAGCATGGAATTTATGTGCATAAATATGGGCACGATGCCAAAGTAAAAGTGTCGGCACGAGAAACACAACCATAAGGGTTAACGTATAAATACCATCCCGAAACTTAGAAAAATTTCTGACTTCTCGTATTCTTACCTAGTAATAGATGATACAACTCAAGCATATAAAAAATGGAAGAAAGTGACTACCGAATAAACCAGTATCCCACCCACATGAAACAGTAATCCCAGACCATTTTCTATAAAGAGCGTTTTGTCATGGGCAGAAACGGCTTCTATATAAAGACAATGCTCAATTAGGCGAGCTAATGAATTCCATTATAACCAGCGCACCCGAAATCGGTATGGCTGGAGTAAATACAAGCCAGAGATTACGATAAGGAGGATTTTGCATTAAGACGCGAGCATTTTTACGAAAGACATATTCAATTCAGAATACTTTGGGTGTTTGGATGTATCGGTGTAACTATCCACGCATCGCCATTGTGATGTGTTGAATAGTTACACGAGAGAACAATCTTAAGTGACGATTTCTTAGAAATACTGATACATTAAATAAATGTACCCACAACCGAAAATAATTGCGGGAATAATAATAATTTTTTTCATCGTGTTAACCTCTCTAAGTTAATAATTGTTAGTTCACCCTATGTTCTTAAGTAGAACTCATCAGTTCTTTGTCGTCAAGTATCAATCACCATGCGGCGAGTTTGTGCTCAAAAGATTTGCGGCGTGGGCGGAATTTGTTGAAGGTACGCGAGTGAAGGATAAGGCGTTGAAGTCGCGCTTTTTAAGTACCTGCTGTTTAAAGTAAGCCTCGGCTTTTGTGCCATTGAAAAATACGCGTTTGATTTTTCTGATGTGCATGAAAAAAATGCTGGAAGTCATTGGCGACTAATGTGTCTGCTTCAATGCTGTTGTTGTCTGGGCTTCCTTCTCGTTTACAAGAGTGCAGTACATCCCAAATGGCAATATGTGCTGATTTGAGCGCGAGAACTCATGCTTCATAGGCAAGAGTGGCATACAGTTGTAATAATTCAGCGACAATCCGCCCAAAATTGCGTAGGTAACTGTAAGTTAGTGGTGTATTTACGCCTGAATCCTTTGTCCTCGTATGCTGCGCCCCCTTGAGGATAAATATGCTGCAGCCCCTGAGCATCCGTTGCATCTGCCGAAGTGTCGCCACTTTATTGATCAAGCCGCTTTGCGTGTCGACTGAGGTGTGCTCTTAGAACTCATACCAGTATTTCTTAGGGCCTTTGCTTCCAAAACGAGCTTGCTTATCCAGCAATCCATCATTGACAATTTTGTATACTATCTCAGGTTATTGCGTATTTCCGGCAGGTGCATAATGAAAATCTCATACAAAGTCCAGATGTGTGGCAGCAATCCTTACCTTCTTAAAATCACTGATCGAACGCTTGGTATAACGTGGATGTCCATGTAAGTGCTAGATTATTATAAAATTACGGTCGTCATCAGCGTCACAATCGATAGTCATGACAACTTCACCCGAACTTTTAATGCTATTTCCATTTTTAGCATTGACTTTATTTTGAGCATTATCATCAATAAAGCTATCAATCAGCTCTTGAATTGCAACGGTGACGGTAGCCAACGATTTATCAGTTGCACGAGCATTTTTCAGCCATTCCCGTGCTGCATTGGCTGTCTGGGATCTGTTGAAATCACTATTTTTATCTAGCTCCGTCATGAAGGTGTTGGCTAGTTCAGCTACCCGATCCAGATCATCCGTCTGTTCGTGCAATGCAATAACTTTGTTTCGTAGCGCTACTGAACTTTGCATGCCCGTTGCTAACAAGATGTATTTCTGAATTATTACCAAACTTGATGAGTTTGATGAATTAAGCATTTTATTACCCCCTATGTCACATTAGAGTATAAATAAGGAAAAAAATTCTTTAGCCAGTTTTGTCGCTACTAGACTACAATCCGGCCGTTTTCTTATTTTCTTTTTCAAGGTTCGGGCAATATAGTTGAATGCCGGGAGTCACGTATAACTGGTGCTGGCTTAATCGCACTAAACAAGCCAATATTATTTTAGCTTTACTTTGTATGGCCATGCCGATTAATAAGCAATATTCATGCCAAAATATTAGAGCATTTAAGGTTATACAGCAGATGCAGTCACTAGTGCGTTTGCACCATTGAGGGCAATGCAATGTGTAAAAATATCGAGAGATTAAAAAAGAATGTGGTCATGGCTAAAAGTACAATGACATGTTGGAATGCTTCGGAAAAGAGCAATGAAAATAAATAGGAAGTAATTGAAGTGTCAAATGGTCAACTTGAGTAACTAACACCTGCCATTGATGAAATATATGGTGATTGCACCCGACTAACTCATTTTAAGACGAATGCAAACAGAAATAATTTGGAGGAAATAATCATGATTATTAAAGGTCGCCTATACGATGAAGCCATTTAAGAAATGGCTGGAACAGGGTGATTATGCTAGCCGGCCTTCTGGTGAAATACATGAGCCATTTATTGCTGAAGAAGAATGCATCTCTCATATCTATTGACTTATCGAATCAGCTATCAGTCTTTGCTCCCACCGCTACCGCAATCCCTATAATCATTGACGTCAATACTGCTGCCGCAGAAACCGTCACTGTCAAACAAGTCCATGACATGCAGTCAGATTAACAAGTATAAGAAACAAATCACAATAAACAGCGGCATTAAGATGCCCTGCAAGATTGATGTACTCGTAATATCTGAATGATAGGCCGCAGCAGTCCCAAAGTAATGGCAACTAAACCTTTAAACCAAAAAATAAGCCATTCCTGCTACAAATAGAAACGGAAATAAGGAGCTGCTCACCATGTCGGTAGAGGAAAAATTAGAATATACAGCCCCAAGTGCAACAGAGAAAATCACAAGAAATTAGTCCATCATCGGTGCCCATTTAGAAAATAAAGAAACCCAGTTCAATCAAAAATCAGGGCTAATTTCTTTATTTACGGCGCGCATCTTATACACCTGTGTAATAACCTTGGTTTTATTCCAGCCAATTATTATGCGGAGTCGATCAGATTATCAATCTGCGGATACAGCTTTTCTGCAGGACAATAACCGCTGGCTAAAAGACGGTAATCAGCGTTGTTTTGTATAATTAAACTGGGGAAGCCATCAATACCCCATTGTTGTGCTTGACTAAAATCCGCTTGCGTTTGTTGTTTGGTGGTTTTAGACATGAACACTTGCAAGAACTGTTCGGAGTCTATTTCCAAGTCAACTGCCAGTTGCAACAAATTCTCTGGTTTGGTCACATCAATTTGATTGACATAGAAAGCCAGCTGGATGGCTGAAAAAAAAGGGAAAGTTAAGTGTGGTGCTATGGTAGAAACTGTCACGACGCCGCGGCTGGCAGGTTCGGTATCGTAAATAAAACCTTCTGGCATTGCGCCTTCAAACTGGAAAGGCTGGCCGGTCATGCGTTGCACATTATGCCAGTGGCCTAAAATGTCTTGGCGTTGTTGATTTGCAATCGGCAGCTTTGTACCGGGTCGCAGTCCACCGAGTATTAGCTCAACAGCCAGTCGCCCAGAATAATGCTGACGAATGGCTTCTATCGTTGGTGCAAATCCCCAGCACCATGAACACATAGGGTCTGCAACATACCAAAGTTTTTTATCCTGACTTATCTCCTGCATATCTTGGTTTAATGGCGTGGCAATATGAGGAAACAGGAATTAGTTAGGCGGCAGAACGTGAGGCGCGCTTGCGCTCATGCTCAAGTAGCAAACGCTTACGAATACGAATATTTTGAGGCGTGATCTCTACTAGTTCGTCATCCGTAATAAATTCAATGGCAGACTCTAGAGTTAATTGAACCGGTGGTGTTAAAGTAACCGCTTCGTCTGTACCTGAGGCACGAATGTTGGTTAGCTGTTTGCCCTTGATTGGATTAACAATCAGGTCGTTATCACGGCTATGAATGCCGATCACCATGCCTTCGTATAGACGCTCACCGGGACTGACAAACATACGCCCACGTTCTTGAAGTTTCCACAAAGCGAAGGCAACCGCATCCCCTTTTTCTGCAGAAATTAATACACCATTTCTACGTGCCGGAATATCGGCGCGCATTGGGGCAAACTCATCAAAAACGTGACTCATAAGCCCAGTGCCACGAGTCATAGTCATAAAATCGGATTGAAACCCAATCAAGCCACGGGCCGGAATACGGTAATCGAGTCGTGTCCGTCCGCGACTGTCAGAAATCATATCTTGCAAGTCGCCACGACGTGAACCTAATGCCTCCATCACCGCACCTTGGTTAGCCTCTTCGACATCGACCGTCAACATTTCAAACGGTTCACATTTAACACCGTCAATTTCACGAATAACAACATGTGGACGCGAAACCGCAAGCTCGTAACCTTCACGACGCATATTTTCCAGCAAGATAGTGAGGTGTAATTCACCACGACCGGACACTAAGAATGAGTCTGTTTCACCCGTATCTTCCAAGCGCATTGCGACGTTGGTTAACAATTCTTTTTCCAGACGCTCACGTAATTGACGGCTGGTAATAAATTTACCTTCCAGTCCAGCAAACGGTGAGGTATTGACCTGGAATGTCATGGTCAGTGTCGGTTCATCCACCATACTGATTGGCAGGGCTTCCGGCTGATTAATGTCGGCGAGCGTTGTGCCAATGCTTAATTCCTCAATGCCATTGATCAGCACAATATCGCCAGCCAAAGCTTCTTTCATTTGTACGCGCTCTATACCTTCAAAACCTAGAATTTGGTTAACTCGCGCTTTCTTAGGTGTTTTGTCGCCGGTTAATACCATGACATCTTGGCCAGGCTTGAGACGTCCACGTGTGATACGCCCAATACCAATGCGCCCGACAAAACTAGAATAATCCAATGCGCTGATTTGCAACTGCAATGGTTCATCAGGATCACCAGCTGGTGGTTGTACGTGTTTTATGATGGTGTCGAACAATGGGCGCATATTAGTGCTAGGTTTATCCAAATCCAGCATGGCAAAACCATTCAGCGCTGAGGCGTAAACCACAGGAAAATCCATTTGCTCTTCTGTTGCACCCAGTTTATCAAACAACTCAAAAGTATGATCCACAGCCCAATCAGGCCGTGCGCCATTACGATCTATTTTATTGACAACCACGATAGGCTTCAAGCCTAATGAAAGGGCTTTCTTGGTAACAAAGCGGGTTTGTGGCATGGGACCTTCTGCCGCATCCACCAGCAATAATACACCGTCCACCATAGATAAAACACGTTCAACTTCGCCACCAAAATCTGCGTGACCCGGTGTGTCAACGATATTAATATGTATGCCTTCGTAATCGATAGCACAATTTTTGGACAAAATCGTAATGCCACGCTCCTTTTCAATATCGTTAGAATCCATCACGCGCTCAGAAATTTGCTTATGCGCGGCAAAGGTACCGGCCTGATGCAGTAATTTGTCTACCAATGTAGTTTTACCATGGTCAACGTGAGCGATAATGGCGATGTTGCGGATAGGGCGAGACATATAAAGTAAATTCCTTAAAAAGAAGCTGTTAGTCAGTATGACTAAGGGGCGATATTATAGCAGCCGACTGATAACATAGCCAATTTTCTGTAAAACCTAAGTGATAAGCTAAGATATCAAGGCAAGATCGGATGCTTTCATCATTATATTTCCTGTTTGTTACAGATAAATTAAAGAAATAACATGGTTTCTTGTCAAAATAATGGCCATGATCATGATATAAATTAATTAACGACCCCTTAAATAGAAATAGAGGCATGGACGAATATATTCATCATCTTGTTGCATTAGGCATTTCAGGCGTTGTTGTAACGCTTTGTGTGGCTTTGCACTATGAGGCACTGCGTTTCCTCGGGCGCATGCTTGGAATGCATGTACACAAACGCATTGGTGTTTTACTAGTCATGCTGGGACTACTACTCGCTCATGTTATAGAAATATGGATTTTTGCAATTGGTTATATGGTCGTACAACAAGGTGCTGGCTTTGGCTATATTTCAGGCATGGAAAATGGCAATTTCATGGACTATGTTTATTACTCATCTGTTGTCTATACCACGCTAGGTTTTGGTGGCTTATTGCCTGTTGGTGCGATACGAATGTTGAGTGCGGCGGAAGGTTTGGCTGGGTTCGCTCTAATCACATGGTCAGCTTCTTTTACCTTTTTAGCCATGCAACGTTTCTGGCCACATCCATTGGATGAAATACAGCCGGATTCGGAAGATGAAACTAAGTAATTCATCTTGTGCGTAACGACTAAATCCATAAATTAAGTGGCATCTCAAATCTGAATTAACCGTGATATATACTCAAAAAAATCCTGCACTTTTTGTCATTGGTTTGGTCATGTTGGCTATCTGGTATTTTACGAGTAATGACCTGTTAGCCCCTGTACTTGAACATTTGGGCGCTGGTAAGGACTATAGATATACCAATGAATTAAAAACCATCCCTTTGTATTTTGGCATTGTCGCCACGGTAGTGGGTATTTGGCATTGGTTAGGCTCGCATAAAGAAGGTGGCTTTGATTTTTATTCGTCCTCCATCGCGGGTGGGATGTTTATCCTCTTGATTACAATGCTGGTGCGCTGGTTTATCGCGCCAGAAATTGCTGTTTTGAGTATTGGTTTGGGGGAAGTTGGCGATACGGGTAAGCATATTCATGAATTGCTGGGTTTAAATTATGTTGTGTTGGGAATTGTGGCTGGTATTATTATTGTCAATGTTTTCAAGGTTCCTGTTTGGGCAAAGAACGGTGTGCGTTTATCACGCTTGGGTCTTAAAATCGGTGTCATTCTTTTGGGTGCATTATACAGCGCGGCTGAGTTAAAAAACCTCGGCGGTCTTTCTATCGTTATGATCGGCTTTTTTGTACTTGGTTCGGTGGGCATTGTGCTGTGGATTGGTGCTAGACGCAATATTCCTAATTCTATGGGCGGTGTTTTGTCTGCAGGCATGGGTGTTTGTGGTGTGTCGGCAACGGTTGCGGTGGCACCAGTTGTTCAGGCCAAGCCAGTTGAAATCGCCTACACCATCGGTACTATATTGATTTGGGGTGTTGCTTGCATGTTCCTATTCCCCATTATCGGGAATCTGCTGAGTATGAGCTATGTTCAATTCGGCGCTTGGGCAGGAACGGGGATTTTAAATTCCGCACAAGTGGCTGGTGCGGCGTTGGCCTATCAACCGGACGGCATTGAAACACTGATGGTCGCGGAGATTTTTAATATCACCCGTGTTTTGATTTTACCGATTATCGTATTGTGGCTTGCCATGTGGTACGTAAAACGAGAAGGCCATACCACGACACAAGTGAATATTGGCCACGTTGTCATTGCAAAATTCCCGGTCTTTGTTTTGGGTTTCATCTTGATGTTCGCATTGTCTACAACGGGTGTTTTTGCACCAGCCAATCATTATCAGGGCAAGTACTTTGGCAATACTGCCGAACAAGGTTTTAAACCTGAAAACCTTTTGCCTGCAGAGCACATTGCAATCCTTAAAGCGGAAGTCAATAAAATACAACGTGCGGATTATCGTGAGGCTTATAATCGATTAATCGAAAACAACAAGATTATGTCACTTGATGATGATACAGCGGTGCGTGGCTTGATTAATGCCAAAGCGTTGTCACCTGATGCAAATAAGATACTGACATCAGCTCACCAGTCGGTACGACATACGGATAAAAAGATCGACAGCTTTCGCCAGTGGATTACTTGGTTATTTGCATTTGGCCTTGTTGGGTTAGGTATGCAAATTACCGTCGGCTCGATGAAACAGGCAGGTGGGGAACCTGCTGTTATTGGGGGCATTGTCGGTTTTATCAAAGCAGCATTATCTTT
>JAJFJH010000083.1 GCA_021774155.1 Nitrosomonas sp. | reverse complement strand
TTGTATCGAAGGCAGTACAGTAACTACTTCATTAGTAGCCTCTGGCACTTTCTGAATTTTGAAACCATCCGCCTGTGCAACTGCCTGAAAACCACTACCAATCAACAAAGAATCTAGCCCACCCTGCACTGTAAAGTGACCATCCAAACCATAGGCCGATTTCCCCTCTAATGCTGCCGCATCAAATGATAATTTAATACCGCTTTGTGCGGAAAATTGATTGAGTGACTCAATCAATGAATCGGGTGCGATAAGGTAGTTTCGCTCAGTCACTGCATACACACCGGATTCAGCTAACACTGCAGCGGGGAATGCTAAAAAAACACTCCATCCACAACCTAGCAATACAGTGCATAACCAAGTACGTCTAGCCCATTGACTCATAAATTTATACAGAAACGAAGAGCGAGTTTGATTATCTTTTGTTGCGCCAAAAATATCGGCGTTAGGGATTTCCATGATTGTTTACTTGTGAATAATACTTTAGTGCAGGGCTAACACGGAGGGGTTGAGTTAAATAAGTGCCGCTGGCAAAGGAGAGGAAAACCAGCGGCAACTGAGCGCTAAATTTGGCTTTGTAGCCAGTTCTGAGCACCAACTTTCTGCATTACATCTAACTGTGTTTCCAACCAATCAATATGCTCCTCGGTATCTTCTAAAATCTTTTCAAACACTTCTCGCGATACGTAATCCTGCGCTGTTTCACTGGCCGCAATCGCCGCCACCAGTGTCTCACGCGAACCAATTTCAAGCTTTAGATCACACGCCACGCATTCCCCTGCGGTCTCGCCAATCATCAACTTGCCTAGTTCCTGAAGATTAGGTAAACCTTCCAACAATAAAATACGCTCAATCAACAAATCTGCATGCTTCATCTCTTCAATTGATTCTTCATACTCATGCTCACCCAGGCTATTAAACCCCCAGTTTTTATACATACGCGCATGTAAAAAATATTGATTAATGGCGGTTAACTCATGCTGCAGTTGACGATTTAACCAACGAATGATATCGGCATTACCTTTCATTTAATGTATCTCCAAATAGTTCAAATAGTGTCTCAACGTGCCTTACGTAGTTTACACCAGCGCTTGCTGTTTGCGTGTTTGATCCAACACCTCTTTTGTATGGCAAGCACATTTCCCACACTGTCCAGCAACACCCAGACACGTCTTTAAGTCCCGCATACGCTCAGCACCCTGATACACCGCCTCGCGAATCGCACTATCTGTTACCCCTTTGCAGATACAAATATACATATCGAACGCCTTGAATCCATTATTTGGCTAAATTGAAATCAGCAATTAACACAAATAATATTGTTAATGAGAATGATTCGTATTATAGACATCTTTAGAAAGATTGCAAGTAAAGAAGTAAAAAAATACAAGAAATAAATAAACTGCCTGTGTTTACAGCGCATGGACTAGCCTGAACATTGCACCAGTTGCTGGAATTTAAACACTAAACTGACCTGAGTTGAGCGTGCTCGTGACCGGAAGACGCAGTTATTCCGCAGTGTAGAGAACATGTGTATTCAATTCAGGTCAGAGCAAGTTTAAAACCAACAAGTGAAGTCTTGGGTACAAACTGTACATTTACTCATTTTCCCAAAGATCGATAACCATAAGAGTTACAAGCTGAAATTTAACGTACTGGTGTAATATTCAGACTAGCTTTATTTTTGTAGTGTTAACTGTGTTGATTCTCAGCCTGCGGACATTGCCTGTCATTTATAGCTTAGTCCTACAATTTCAGGAAAATCGTAAGCTTCCAGTAGTTGATACAAATCAAACATTCACATTGCCAAAGAAATTATGATGCAAATCTAACACCATGAACAATCAGACCTTAAAACTACGCCGTGTTGCAATCGACACCTACCATGAAAATGTTGCTTATCTGCATCGCGAATGCGAAGTCTATCGAGCTGAAGGTTTTCAAGCATTGTCAAAAATCAAGATCAGCACCAATGACAATAAAATCCTCGCAGTACTGAATGTGGTGGATGATGACTCTATTTGTCACACCGATGGGGCTGGGACCTTCTGAACAGGCTTTTCGTCAATTGAATGTGCATGAAAAATGTTTGATCAGTGTCGAGCATGCCGAACATCCGGCTTCTATGGATGCTGTGCGTCGGAAGATTAATGGCGAGCGACTAACACTAGAAGATTTTATGTCTATTACTCAGGATATTTCTGAAAGTCGCTATTCAAAAATGGAAATGGCGGCATTTTTGGTGGCATCTGGGCAGAATAACTTGGATCGTGACGAAGTTTACTTTCTTACCCTGGCCATGTTGCAATCTGGCCATAGACTCAACTGGGGAGAATCTTTGGTTGCTGACAAGCATTGTATTGGCGGCATTACCGGCAATCGCACTTCCATGCTGGTCGTACCCATTGTCGCAGCACACGGCATGCTGATTCCCAAAACATCCAGTCGCGCTATAACTTCACCTGCTGGTACTGCAGATACGATGGAAATTTTCTCCAAAGTGAACCTTTCACCGGGCAAGTTACATGATATCGTGCGTAAACAGCGTGGTTGTCTTGCCTGGGGTGGCACAGCACAACTTGCGCCAGTGGACGATATACTGATTTCTGTAGAAAGACCGCTGGGTATTGACTCACAAGGACAAATGGTAGCGTCAATCTTGTCTAAGAAACTGGCAGCTGGTTCCACCCACTTACTCATTGACATTCCCGTTGGCCCCACAGCCAAAGTACGCCATATGCGACAAGCTTTGTCACTTAGGAAATTATTCGAATTTGTCGGCGATCAACTTAATATTCACCTGGAAGTGATTATTACCGATGGACGACAACCCATTGGTCGTGGCATTGGCCCCACATTGGAAGCCAGAGATGTCATGATGGTACTGGAAAATAACCCAAAGGCACCGGAAGACTTGCGTCAAAAATCGTTAGCTCTGGCAGGACGCATCATAGAATTTGATCCCGATGTGCGTGGTGGACAAGGTTACGCCATCGCACGTGACATTTTAGATTCTGGCCGAGCACGAACAAAAATGAATGCCATTATTAAAGATCAAGGCGCACACACTATTGACTTTACGCCCGGCGTACACTGTTTTGAAGTCAAAGCGAACCATTCTGGTACTGTGAGTGCTATCGATAATTTACAAATGGCAAAAATTGCCCGAATCGCGGGTGCACCCATCGACAAAAAAGCCGGTGTTGATCTTGTTCGCAAAACGAGCGATACAGTAACAAAAGGAGACGCTATCTATCGTGTTCATGCAGAATTTATGTCGGATTTCGAGTTTGCAAAAAAACTAGTGCTTCAGAATGATGGCTATACGATTAATAAAAAGTAAATTTGTGGTTCCTATACTTTAAATTTTAGAAACCACCCGCAGCATTCTCTTTATTCGATTAAAAACAAAGTGAGAAACATACAATATGTTAGTTATTGGGTTTGATGAATGTCGCCTACAAGCACAAGGGCTTGCCAATGCACTAACGACAGATTATCAAGAGGTTAGCCGCCACGCCTTTCCGGATGGAGAAAGCTTGATTAAAGTACCTATAGAACTACCCGCACATGTGGTATTAGTCAGAAGTCTTAACCAACCCAACAGTAAAATTATTGAGTTATTATTTAGCACATCTGCTTTACGTAAACATGGCGCAAAACGGATCACATTAGTTGCACCCTATTTATGTTATATGCGCCAGGATACGGAGAACTATCCGGGTGAAGCAGTAAGCCAACAAGTGATCGGAAGTTACTGGCTGATAATTTTGACGACGTCGTCACGGTCGACCCGCATTTACATCGCATTTCGAAACTTTTCCAAGCCATCCCTATTCAAAATGCTATCGCAATTTCTGCGGGTAACACCATTGGACAGTTTTTAAAAAAAATTACCCACACGGCATTTTGCTGGGACCTGACAGTGAATCTGAACAATGGGTGAAAGAAATTGCAACAGCAATCGGCTTTTCATACGCGGTTGCGACCAAAACAAGAACTGGAGATAGACAAGTGGACGTCCATATTCCAAAACAAAACTATCAAAACCAAAACATCATCATTATTGACGACATGACCAGTACTGGCCACACCATCGCACGCGCTGCAGAAAAATTACTGCAAGCTGGCGCCCGACAAGTCGACGCTGTGGTTACACATCCATTATTTTGCAGTGATACTGAACAAACCATTAGGCAATCTGGCGTAAAAAATGTCTGGAGCACGGACAGCATCACCCACCCAACCAATACCATGGTTTTAGCAGAATTATTGGCGAAACATGTTAAAGCGATTAGCTGAAAAATTTAAGATTCATTGGATATTCAGTTAGTCCATACATACTCTAACCATAAAAATCTCTTTTACAATTTATTTCACATCTGAGAATTAGCGTTATAAATCTCTCCGCTATAACTTTGTAAAATTTCTACTGCCTCTTGGCGCATCGCATCACGCGTTACACTGATTCCTCTTCGCACCAGTTCCTGCTCCCAATATATTGAGCGCGGCCTTTCATCAAACCCAATCGCTTCGGCATCAGCCGAATGTGCGCCACAAACAAGCGATAACACACCACTCCACATCAACACACCCAAGCACTGACAACAAGGTTCAACACTGGTTACCAACTCAAATTCGCCGTGACTTGCCAGCTCATAACTTTCCATCTCTTGTTCAGCCAACGCCAGTGCCATCACTTCTGTGTGCAACAATGAAGATTTTCCGGGAATGACCCAATTCACGCCGGGCGAGATAAGCTCGCCTGTTTGCTTATTAAAAACAGCAGCAGCAAACGGACCACCACCATTTTTTATGGTTTGTGCGTACCAAATCTATTACAAGCGCCATTCTTTGGTAAGCATCTGGCGCGACATCCTGAACACCTTCAGTCCAAACATTGATCCAATCTGGGACAGATAACCTGATGTCGTGCCAGTTTTTTGTTGTCATTTTTTGTCGGTTTGTGATAGTTCAAAATAACTACCGGCGATACCGGCGATGGTTCTTCTTAAGGCAAAATTAGAATCAACTAACTCTTCTAATTATTTGATGTTCTTGCGAAACATCAATAGAATCGCTTATTTCAGCACAAATGATTAGAAAAACTTGAATTCAAGACAATTGTTTTTGCCCCTTCAAACGCAAACATTTACGATCTGATAATCTGATCAGATTAGCATATGACGCGTTGATTACGATATAGTCCATAAAAAAACTTGGAAACACGGTGAGCTCTTCGTCTTGTAATATAATCTCCAGTTGCTCACTCACAGATATTTCAAACTTGGTATCAAAATTGTATTCATGAATAATACAAATATAAAAAACTACATGCGCGACATTGGCCAAAATGCACGTGCGGCGTCTCGTTTAATTGCAAAAGCTGACACAGCGACTAAGAACAAGGCGCTGACAGCAATGGCAGCAGCAATTGTACGTGATGAGGATAAATTATTGGCGGCCAATGCACTCGACCTTGAAAACGCACGCGCGAAAGAACTGGAGCCGTCACTGATTGATCGTTTAACACTGACAACAAAAGGTGTTGCGAGTATGGCTGAGGGTCTCAAGCAAATCGCGGCTTTGGCTGACCCCATTGGTGAAATCACTGGGCTGAGTTATCGGCCATCAGGTATACAAGTTGGCAAAATGCGTGTGCCACTAGGCGTTATTGGCATTATTTATGAAGCGCGACCAAATGTGACCGCAGATGCCGCTGGGCTTTGTTTAAAGGCTGGTAATGCAGCCATACTACGTGGGGGATCTGAGGCGATTCATGCAAACCAAGCCATTGCAGCTTGTGTTAAAGAAGGCCTAAGAAGTGCGGGGCTGCCAGAAACCGCCGTGCAAGTTATTGAAACAACAGATCGCGCCGCTGTAGGCGAGTTAATTACCATGAAGACTTATGTTGATGTCATTGTGCCGCGTGGTGGCAAGGGATTGATTGAGCGCATCTCTAATGAAGCACGTGTACCAGTTATCAAGCATTTAGATGGCATATGTCATGTTTATATTGATGTTAAAGCAGATTTGGACAAAGCGATTCGCATCGCAGAAAATGCCAAGTGCCAACGCTATGGAACATGCAACACCATGGAAACCCTTTTGGTGCACAAGGATATCGCTAAGGAAATTTTGCCTAAATTAAATCAGATCTATCTTAATAACGGCGTTGAATTACGTGGTGATACTGCGGCTTGTGCAATCATTCCACAAATGAAACCAGCAACTGAAGATGATTGGTTGACCGAGTATTTGGCACCTATTCTAAGTATCAAAATTGTCAGCGACTTTGATCAGGCTTTAGCACATATTGCCAAATATGGGTCGCAACATACTGATTCCATTGTAACTGAGGATTATACGCTTAGCCGCCGCTTTCTACGAGAAGTAGATGCCAGTTCAGTGATGGTTAACACATCTACGCGTTTTGCTGATGGCTTTGAATACGGCCTCGGTGCTGAAATTGGTATTTCCACAGATAAAATCCATGCCCGTGGCCCAGTTGGCTTGGAAGGCTTGACTAGCCAAAAATATATCGTATTAGGTGATGGACACATTCGGCAGTAAGATATAATTTACCTTAACAATACAATTTGATACATTCTACACTTTAAGGTTTTTATGACACAAGTAGTCGATGTTAATGTTCCTGATGTCGGGGATTTCAAGGATATTCCAATCATTGAGATACTGGTCAAACCTGGTGATTCAGTTGAAGAAGAAAGCCCACTAGTTACGCTAGAAACTGATAAGGCGACCATGGAAATTCCCTCGCCATTTCGTGGTGTCATCAAAGAAATCAAAGTATCGGTGAATGACAAAGTATCGCAAGGATCGCTTATTCTCACCCTAGAAACTGAAAGCACCGCGTCGCCACCAAATGAGGCATCAACCAATAATACGCCATTAACTGACCCAGATCCTACAGCAACCCATGTCGCCCAAACCAATACACTAACACAGGGCGATATTCATGCTGAAGTCGTTGTTTTAGGTGCAGGGCCTGGCGGTTATACTGCCGCCTTCCGGGCGGCAGATCTTGGCAAGAAGGTCGTCATTATTGAGCGCTACCCTACCCTTGGTGGCGTCTGTTTGAATGTTGGATGTATCCCTTCTAAGGCGCTACTGCACGCGGCAAAGACGATTACTGAGGCAGAGGATATTTCAAAACATGGCATCGCATTTGGCCAACCTGAAATTTCAATTGATAAACTGCGCCACTGGAAAGAATCTGTTATCGGCAAGCTAACCAAAGGCTTGAAGGCTCTAGCGCAACAACGTAAAGTCGATATAGTCTATGGTACTGGGAAATTTGCAGCAGCCGATATAATCAGCGTAGAGACTGCTGAAGGTAAAAAAACAGTCTCATTCGATGATTGCATTATTGCTGCAGGGTCAAGTGTTGCACGTATTCCAGGCTTTCCTTACGAAGACCCACGGATTATTGATTCAACAGGTGCGCTTGCGCTTGCGGATATACCAAAAAGAATGCTCGTTATTGGCGGCGGTATTATTGGTCTTGAGATGGCCACTGTTTATGCTGCCTTGGGTAGCAAAATAAGTATTATTGAATTAATGGATCAAATCATCCCGGGTGCCGATGCTGATTTGGTAAAACCACTACAACGGCGTATACAAAAACGCTATGAAGCGATTTATCTAAAAACAAAGGTTAGCAAAATTGAAGCCAAAAAACAGGGTTTAGAAGTCACATTTGATGGCGACAAAGCACCTGATCCTCAAGTTTATGATCGTGTGTTAATGGCTGTCGGGCGTCGCCCTAATGGACGCGACATCGGCGCTGAAAATGCAGGTGTTATTGTTAATGAGCGTGGCTTCATTCCGGTAGATCAACAACAACGGACCAATGTCCCAAATATTTATGGCATTGGCGATATTGTTGGAGAGCCGATGCTTGCACACAAAGCAACCTATGAAGGTAAACTGGCGGCAGAGATTATTGCGGGTCACAAAGCCGCATTTGATGCACGTACAATTCCATCAGTTGCATATACTGATCCAGAAATTGCTTGGATGGGACTGACCGAAACAGAAGCCCAAAAACAAGGTATTGAATACGAGAAAGCAAGCTTTCCTTGGGTTGCCAGTGGGCGTGCTATTTCAATGGCACGTGAGGAGGGCATGACTAAATTATTGTTAGAAAAGAGTACACGTCGCATCCTTGGCGCAGGCATGGTCGGAATTAATGCCGGCGAGTTAATAGCTGAAACGGTTTTAGCACTTGAAATGGGGGCTGATATGGAAGACATTGGCTTAACAATTCATCCTCATCCAACCTTATCTGAAACGATTTTATTTGCGGCTGAAATTGCTGAAGGAACAATAACTGATCTTTACATGCCAAAAAAAACCATCCAATAATTTCACCAAATAACAAACATTAATTTGTTGAATTTATTAAAGCTATAATAGCCAGAACCTGCTTTATTAATGTACTAATACACAAAATCCACTTTAAAAATAAGAAAATAAATAAACAAGGCGTACTTTATGGGGATCTATCACCCACGTATTACAAAAATTATTAAGAAATTATTTGTGCCAATAGTTATTCTTTTTTTACTAATCAGCTGTAATGTTTTTGACATGAATCCAGCAGAAAAAGAAAACTTGGTGAAATACAATCAAATCCTCCAAGAAGAGTTGGATGTATATGCTGATCTTGAAGAAGAATTAAGCGTACGCGAAGCTGCTATTACCGCAAGAGAAGCGGAGCTAGTAACTTTATTTATTGATCTATTAAAAAAAGAAAAATCATTAGAAATTGATCAAATTGAATTTACCAGCAAGAAAGAAAGAATACTAGCCGACTTAAGGACTAAAAAGCCCAATAACAATCAGAGAAATATAGCCGCCAGGAATTTAAATAACAGTCATGCAGACTCAGAAAGTAACCGAATTGTTCTTGGTGGTGTAGAAAGGGTTTTTCTCGACCCACCTGGTTTGTTTTTTGATGCACGCATTGATACAGGTGCAAAGACTTCCTCGCTCAATGCTTTGGATATGGTCGAATTTGAGCGTGACGGTAAGCCCTATATCAAATTTAATATTATTCATCCTGGCACAGGTGAAAATACCGAGCTAACGCGGCAGATTCGTCGTTATGTTCGCATTAAAGAACACATGAACGAGTCGCAGCGACGTCCGATTGTAAGGCTTCGCGTCAAGCTTGCTAATATTGACGAACGGGTAGACTTTACCTTGGTTGATCGCAGAAAATTTTCGCAGCAAGTATTAATTGGCCGCAATCTATTACAAGATTTAGCTATCGTTGATGTGAGTAAAAAATTTACAGCACGAAGTGCTGATACTAGCGATCATGAGACAGAATAATGCAGGCTAGATCCAGGCTATATATTCTTGTTCTTGTGATCATGTGTACTGGCGTCGGGCTGATTTTATATAAACATTTGGTCTTAGGCTTTCCACTTCTTCCTGATGACAGAAAAGAAGTTTGGACTGTTGAAGCCAAAATTGATTTCTCAGCACAAGGTGATCCCGTCATTGTTTCTTTTGCACTGCCACCAAGTAACCCCAATATAACCTTTATGGGAGAAGATTTCGCATCCCCAGACTACGGGTTTAGTGAAATAATGACACAAAATGAGCGTCGTGCTCAATGGAGCAAAAGAGAAGCGGATGGCCAACAGACAAGCTATTACCGTCTAAGCGTCTATAAAAATGATCGTACTGTAGCACCCCCTACTTCAGACTCGCCTGAAGACCCTATTAAACCTGAGTTTGATCCCGTTTTTAATACTGCAGCAATAGCGTTACTTGATCAGGCACGTAACAAGTCTGCAAATATAGAAACATTTACACAAGAGTTAATTAAATCACTAAATTCTCAATCACCCACTCAGAATCAGAGTTTACTCATTAAAAACCGGACTAGCGTCGAGTATAAAACAAACCTCATTGTAGACTTATTGGCCTTAGAAGGAATCAGCGCGAGAATTGTTC
The DNA here is from genome assembly GCA_021774155.1 of Nitrosomonas sp. Lineage (GTDB taxonomy): Bacteria > Pseudomonadota > Gammaproteobacteria > Burkholderiales > Nitrosomonadaceae > Nitrosomonas. Next base: position 22,735 of record JAJFJH010000083.1, on the reverse strand, counting down.
GAGGGCTTTATCTTGAAGATGGGCGCAGGCGACAAACATTAAGTAATTTTATTGAGGTACATGATGGTGACCAATGGTTAATGTTTAATCAAGACACTGGATCGAGTGGCGTTCCAGAAGACTTCTTGATTTGGCAACGGGGTGGGCAATCATTACTTGATGTGACTGGTGGCACAAGTTCTAAGGTTTCATTCTCCATTATTGAGAACACGCAGTCCTCTAAAAACTTAGTTTTACGCGGCAGTCAGGATAAGCAGGCAGCCTTAATCGATTTTTCAATATACAGCCTACCTATTGAGCAACAAAATACATTCAAAATGATTCTATTATTGCCAATTGGGGCTCTAATTGTCGTTATTATGCGCCTTATCGTCGGGCTAAGAACGTCCGGCACCTTTATGCCTATCTTGATCGCATTAGCACTAATCCAAACCACCTTAATTACTGGTATTGTCATATTTCTTACGGTAGTCGGAACAGGTCTGATTATCCGCTCTTATTTGTCGCGGCTAAATTTGTTATTTGTCGCGCGAATATCGGCGGTTATTATTGTGGTTATTGTCATCATGGCAAGTATTAGTATTATCAGCAACAAGCTCGGCTTTAATCAGGCATTGACCGTGACACTTTTCCCACTCATTATTATGGCATGGACCATTGAGCGTATGTCTGTTCTATGGGAAGAAGATGGCCCTAGAGAAGTGTTTGTGCAGGGGGCTGGCAGCCTAGTAACAGCGGTGATAGCCTATTTATTCATGACCAACCATATTGTTGAGTACCTTACATTCAATTTTCCGGAATTAATGCTGGTCGTCTTAGCGTTGATACTGATCTTGGGGCAATATACCGGATATAGACTATCCGAGTTATACCGTTTTAAATCTCTAGAACGGCGGCGTAATGTTTCTGGCTAGTACCGAAAAGCTTCGCAGCTTCGGCATTATTGGGATGAATCAACGCAACTTTGATTTAGTCACCAAGTATAACCCACGCCATTTATATCCACTGGTAGATGACAAATTAAAAACCAAATTACTCGCGCAGGTTGCGGGCATAGCCGTTCCCAAACTATTGGGGACATTACACTATCAACATGATGTTAAGAAAATAGGAGAATTACTCTCCGTTTATCGGCAGTTTGTTATCAAGCCTGTTAAAGGCAGTGGCGGCAAGGGGATATTAGTAATTACAGAACGTGACCACAACCTCTATTTTAAACCCAGTGGTCATGGAATTACACTGGCAGAAATTAAACGCCATGTTTCTAATATCATTAGTGGACTGCATAGCTTGGGCGGAAAACCTGATACCGTCATGATTGAATCACTGATTCAACTGGATCCTGTTTTTGCCGACTACAGCTATGAAGGCATCCCGGATGTACGTATAATAGTACTAAAAGGGTATCCGATCATGGCAATGCTCCGTTTGACAACACATGTGTCTGATGGCAAGGCTAATCTGCACCAAGGAGCGGTGGGTGTCGGAATTGATATCGGAACGGGTCAGGCGTTACACGCGGTGCAGTTTGGCGACTCTATTCTTCATCACCCAGACACTCATAAAACTTTTGCGGATCTTGTCATTCCTCACTGGGACAAGATGCTATCTCTGGCAGCTGCATGTTATGAGATGACAAAAATGGGTTACTTAGGCGTGGATATTGTTTTAGATCGGGACCTAGGTCCAATGATTATCGAACTTAATGCACGACCTGGACTCACCATTCAAGTGGCCAATTGCGCAGGACTATTACCCCGCGTGACCGCTATTGAAACATTACAAAAAATTGATCCCAACCCAGAATCAAGAATAGAATTTAGTAAAAACAATTTTTCGGTAAAGATGACGACCAAACAACCTCGAAAGGCTAGAACACGTGCGAGCGATCGTTCCTAAAGCAGGAGGCCGTCTTACCGTACTTGATTAATAGTTCAAAGAATTACCATCCCAGAACCTTCAGGATACAGGGTACTGTAAGACGTTATTTCGACCATTTTCTTTCGCTTGATATAACGCTTTATCAGCCGCATTTCCTAAGGTAACCGCATCAGGATAGTGATTAAGATCTGCCACACCACAACTAAAGGTTACTGAAAACTCTTTACCATCACTTATATGCAATAAGCGCATAAAAACTTTGCGAATGTCGTTCATTACTTTTACCGCTGAAGTTGCATCGGTATCCGTCAAAATAATCGCAAACTCTTCCCCACCATAGCGGCCAACAATATCTGTATTACGTAATCGTTGTTTTAATAATCGCGCCAAACTCTTAATCACACGGTCTCCCATTGAATGACCGTAGGTATCATTTACATTCTTAAAAAAATCTATATCTACCATCGCTAAAGCCAATTGTGAACCCAATCGACCCGCACGTGAAATCTCTCTATCCAGTTGTTCTTTAATATTCGTATGGTTATACAGACCCGTCAAACTATCGCGCACCATAAAAGAGCGCAACATGCGCGCACGTAATATGTGTGAAGTAACTGCAGAAATAAGCTGTTGCGGTTCAATGGGTTTAACCAAGAAATCATCGCCAGCCAGGCTCATTGCTTCATGTTGTGTATTAAAATCGTCTTCAGATGATAGATACACAATAGGTGTGCTTACGAAATTACCCAACTGACGAATCACTTTGGCAAGCTCTACCCCACTACATACAGACATGTATGAATTCATTAAAATAAGGTCTGGATCAAGTTCTAACAATGAATCCACAATATTCATTGGGTCTTGAACAATACTAACTACCATACCTACTTGTTGCAAAATGGCTGAATGAAAACTTATCAAGGTAGCACTATCATCAACAATTAGAACGCGAAATGGTACTTGTGGTTGCGTCGAGGTTAATACATCTATCGAATCAATCAACTCTGATGAATTAATTGGCTTGGTAAAATAAGCTAAGCTACCTGCACGTACAGCTCTTAATCGAATCTCAAGACTATCTTGCGCTGAAATAAATATAACCTTGATTGGTTTATCAAGCACTCCTTGTGCCTCATCAATCATATTGATGCCGCCTAAACTATCGTCAGGAAATTCAACATTCATTAAGACAATGGCTTCAGGTTCTTTTAATATGGCTGATTTAAATGCATCCACTTTTTTAAAACAATCTACGGTATAACCATAATATTCCAATTGCAATTTGATTTCTTGAGCAGCTTCATCATCATCATCGACAATGATAATTTTCGTAACACGATTCAAACTAAAACTTGAAATATCATTTTTTGCAACACTTGAAAGATTAACTGATGTCCGACTTGCACCACCTCGCTTTGACGCCTGTTTCAAGGTAACAATCTGATTATTTATTTCCAGATAGTCCGCATCCTCAATGACGTTATTTGACTGGGAGAGATGTTTTAAGTTTTGTTCGAGTATTCGAGATTTAATACTGAGTTCGGCAAAGCCAAATGTTTTACCTGTACCTGTTAAGCTATGCAACATACGTAACAACACCTCCAAGTCCTCATGATTCCACCCATTTTGGAGATGTTGCCATGCCTTTTCAATTTCACTTAATTCACCAGGCAATTGCTTGGTGTACGTAGTTACCAATGATTGAAGTTTTTCTTGAAGTGCCGATGCTGAATTAGACATGATAACTTTCTAGGTTTCCTTAAATCTGATTACTAGTTTTATTGAATAACTAACTTGGTAATAACAACATTCATCATTTTTCATAATGAATCATTTCCATAGCTTCATCTGGCGCGTTCAAAAAAAATTGCGCACCTATGAAATATTATAAAGATGCTGGAATATTGAACCTAAATCTTCAATCCTAGATCTGGATCATGTTTTTAATAAAAACCCTTTCATAATGCAAGATATATTTACTTGCAATATAGATACACACCCTAGAATAATTTGAAACATACTACATTACATTTCAAATTAAAATCAATAAAACTTTACTTCAAATTGATGATCAGTCAGATAGCAAATAATTTACTCTTTTTTACATCGACATGATTATCGGCAAAATGGTAATTACTCACTCCATATTTCATGGGTTCGACCTGCCAAAGCGATTTGTATAGCGGCAAGCAAGCTGTATCCCATGTTGGCCACGTTTATCGCTGGGTGTGTTGAGTATCGATTTTGTGGTCTGATGTTCCCAGGTTGATAGTGCCTGGTGGAGACGAAGTATAAATTTGAGCAATGTAGCATCATCGGCAACCACGACACCAATCATCGATTTCATCAGCTTTTGCGCCCGTTTCAACGCAACCTTCTGTCAATCGGAAGCGATAAACCACTTAACTGCCAGGCATCTATATGCTTTTGCTGGTGTGTGGGTGGTGGCATTAGCTATCCTCATGAAAAATGTTTTAGGTTATTGGAGTTTATTGAAAGTTTTTAGATGGTTAAGTTGGACGCTAACGAACAACCAAACGATGGATACATTATATCGTCACTCACCATGACGAAAGAAAAATCCAAAAACAGCCGGACAAATCCGTAAAGGACTCGTCGGCATTTTAAGGCCTGTTGCCGCCAGGCAGTGGTGGAACGCAAAATGCAAAAAATTCACGCTGCCAAATTGGCTAAAAATAGAGATCCTGAGTATGAATGTGTTAAATCAACGTAATACAATGAAAAGGTATAAGGCCATCAGTCAAACCAAACTAAAAATTATTAGTATGAGTGGGTAAGTTCACTCTAAATTCCAGTAAGTTAGTCATTCGAAGAAGTCCTCTGACATTACTTCACTGAACAGTATACAACTATCTTATTTTTCAACTAGCGACAATATTATTTTGACCGTTTACCTGGTAATTTCCAAAGAAACCGACCCGCGTTAATGAGTTGCTTTCGTAGGGTTGCTAGCTCTTCCCCAAATTTCTTTGAACCCAAGTAACGATGTAGTCGTGCTTTAAGCGCGTCATCTTGTTGGTCCATAATGGCGGCCCAAAGCACATCATCAACATTATAGGTGTTACCTTCTGATAGACAGACAGGTATCACATGATCAACAGGCATATTAAAATCAACTGCAATGGCTTGAACCGCAGCACTGATGTTAACTGCTTTCGGTTCTTGAGGATTGGCTAAGTCATAGGGTGGCTGCCATACACGCACAGGACGTAATTGATCAATAAAGCTAGCCACAATCAGTATCGGCGGCGATTGTCGGTCAGTCTGACTCGCTTGAAATGCGCGTAAAGCATCCAAATACTCGCGTTCAATTTGTCTATCGGGTCGATTCACGGGGCTAACCCACAAAATAAAATCAGCTTTTTCGGCTGCTTGTTGCATTTGTATTTTGTCAAATATTGGACTGTCAAAGCCAGGGCTATCAAAAATTAGCGCCCGAGTCAAATCGTCCCGTTTAAGAACAAAGGGTATTAATGTCTGGGTGGTGTCCAGTCGGATACTTGTGTGCGTTGTCAACTTACCAAATAATGCGTTAATCAAACTGGACTTACCCGCATTAGACCGACCCAACACAAGAACCCGCAGTGGTTCTTCAGACAGCTTAGAAATTTTCTCAGCCTTATCTATATCCTCGCTTGAAGCCGAAGACTGTGGAATCACGGCATCATCTTGGCTCAGTGGCGCGCGACCACTGTAGAGATCAACCGCATAATAACCAACTTTACGGATATAAGTTCGCAGTAACCAATGATGAATTTCATTTTTTGCTAAACCAAAACTTCTTTCCTTTACCGATCGCAATAGCTCATTGGCTATTCCACTCACCGGATTTACAACCATTCGACCGACTCGATAAGCATCGAACACTCGATCAGCTTTGGTCTTCCATTCCTGCATCCTAAATAAATCGCCAATCGTTAAACGATCGCTAAACGGTATATTTTCAGAGATGTCTTTACGTAAATCTCGGCTGGCACACTCAATAATCAACAAGGTATGTGGCACAGTTAGTTCTAGTAATGGTCTTTCCACATCTGGATGATAATGATGTGATACGGTTTCTAGCGTTTGCTGTCCGAGCTTTAACACCCAAGCCTCGTCTTCAAGTGGCCAGTCACTTGGATTACATGCATCGGCTAATTTTATAACCTGTTGCCAAGCATCATCTGCATTGGGCGGCCATTCTGGGTTAGGCTCTGTAGCAACTTCTTCAAGTAGTTGACGATCACGTTTTTCAAGCCATTGTTGCAAACCATATCCTAAGCCAGCGGATATCAGCATAGTAATCAACCAATAATGCCAATTACCAATCTGCGACAGCCATAAAACACCAAACCCAAATACCGCTAGGAAGGGTAATGCAAATAACAGCACTGAAAGTAAACGTACTGGGTCAACCCAGCGAAATATTATTTTCATTCTGATTTATTTTTAAAGCGAGACTTGAGTATCGCAACACCTTGTGCAAGCGCGTCAGAATAAACCTGCCGCAGTAGCTTGGCATCAACATTGAGACCTTCTTTACGCCTAGAGAGAAAATACACGGATGCCTTCCCTAATGCATAGGTTGTCGCGCCGCTAGAGCTTGCTCCCCATACAGCACCAACAGTTTGTCCCCAAACTGGGATTAATTTAACAATTGAACGACCTAACATACGCGCTATAAGCCCGGATGCAACACTTGCACCCATCAACCCAAAAAATTTTGTAATGGTATCTTTATCCCAAGTTTGTTCGTAAAGTGTTGCTAAACCATGAAGGAGTTTGACCTGAACAGCTGATACCGCCACTAAATCGACAACCGGTAATGCACCAAGCCCTGAAGCTGTCAAAGAATAACCAATAATATGTTGATGTGCCGTACGTGCGTAAAGATCATGCACTTCTTTGTCACCATTAAGCAACTGTTGTAAACCCAGCGATGAGAGTATTTCAATTTCCTGCCACAACGCGTCCAAACCATAATCAGGGTTTTCAAATCCATCTTCCGGCAAGGTCAGGTCAATGGCTACCCAGTGTATAGGCGCTGAACCAGGCAATTTCTCAGCGCTGGCACGTTGTGAAAGTAGTGCTTGGAGCAAGTCGGAAGGGATCGTGTCAGGTAATGGCGTGTCACCATATGGCCACGGTTGAATATGGTCAGTGCCAGAAGAATACAGCTCGTGCAATCCCGTTTGTGCGATCAATAATGGCCAATCTGGGTGGCGCTGACGAATGGTAGTTAGCACATCAAAGATGGCCTCTTGACGTAAATCAGCCACTTTCATAACCGTCAACAATAAATGTGCCTGCGACTCACAATAATCTATATCTTCACTGGGATCGTAAGCAACTTCACCCAGACCACGCGTATCTAAGAAGCGGACAATGGGTGCGTCAGCAGGGAAATCATAGAAATGCGTATTTTTTGTGCAGGGCTGAAAACCATTACCCACTTCCGCCGTTTCACTACCCGTCAATGCTCTGACAATTGAAGTCTTACCGGCTTGCGTCTTTCCGATCAACCATAAAACGGGTACCGGCACTTTCGTGCGTGCTTGGCTTAATGATTGCTCCAATGCTTCATCATCAATTTTAGGGTCAAGTAACGCAGTGCGAAGTTGTCGCCAGTAATTTTGCCAGTTTTTTAAATCATGGAATTTCATCAAACATTTTGCAATATTGATAACAAACCATGATTATCCGGGATACACTGACGATTGCCAGTGTTTTTAGCGTTGTTTTAACCAGCCTTTCGTAGCGTCAATAACGGCGGCGTTGAGAGTGTTGAACGTGTCCCTATCAATCCAACAACAGTGACACCGATGACACCGGTCAATAGACCAGACACCCATATCCAAGGGTTGAAAATATAGTCTAGATGTAATACATGATGACCAATAACAAAACTCAGCACACTGGCACCTGCCGCTGCAAATATACCAGCGAGCCCGCCTAATATTACAAACTCAGCTGCCCAGGTACGAATTAATTGTTTTCGTTTTGCGCCTAGAGAGCGAAAAATTGCAGCTTCATATATTCGTTCATGTTGCGTAGACGCTATTGCTGCATACAACACAGCAAAACCAGCTAATAATGTAAACAAAAATACAAATTCAATAGCTCTTGATACCTGCGAAATCATTGTCTGAACTTGTTCAACAACAACAGCCACATCAACAACTAGAACATTAGGAAAAGTTCTCACTAATTCATGCATCACATGATTTTGTGAGGGTGGTATGTAAAAGCTAGTAACATAACTTGCCGGGAAATTCTCTAAAAAACCTGGCGGCATCACGACAAAGAAATTAACCTGGAATGTTTCCCAGTCAACCTTGCGTAGACTGGTTACTGCTGCCGTAAAACTGCTGCCCGCCACTTCATAAGTTAATTCGTCGCCTAATTGAATACCTAATGTTTCTGCAATTCCTTCTTCAATCGATATGACAGCCCTATTAGTATCACCCTCTTTCCACCAATCACCCTCAACAATTTGATTGTCATGTGGCAACTCGTCAATCCATGAAATGTTAAATTCACGACGAACCAATCTTTCTGCACGTGGATTAGAATATGCTTCAGCTGATATCGTTTCGTTATTAATTTGAGTCAAACGACCACGCACCATTGGAAACAAAGCCGGTTGCCCTAAATTATAACCATTAAAAAAGTCTTCTAATGGCTGCAATTGGTCGGTCTGAATATTTATGATAAATTGATTGGGGGCATCCGCTGGCAAACTGGCTTTCCATTCTTGTATCAAGTCATCTCTAATTACTGACAATACTAAAAGCGCCATTATCCCCAAACCGAGTGCAATCGTTTGCACTAGGCTAGATATTGAACGTCGCTTAATGCTCGCCAATCCATAGCGCCACGCATTTCCAGTTTGATGGCGCATACCCGATAACAATTTTACCAATAAGAAGCCAATCAAACCAAAAACAACGATTGCCGCAATAAAACCAGCAATAATGTATAAACCTAACCGTAGATCATTAGCTTTCCACAAAAACAGTAGAGATAACACAAAGGTACCCAATACATAAGCAGATAAACTATGCGCGTTAGGCGCGCCCATATCTCTGCGTAACACACGCAATGCAGGCACACTGCGTAGGTTAAGCAACGGCGGTAACGCAAAGCCCAACAACAACACCATGCCAATTAACAATCCATGGATTGCAGGCATCCAACTCGGCCATGGCAAGGCAGCCTCAACCAGACCAGAAAGCCAATAAGCTAAAAATTCCTGCGCAAAAAACCCAAATAAACAACCCAGTGCACTGGCGGCAAGACCCAGCACGATAAAATAATAAAGATATAAACTTAACAAATCAGACTGACTTGCACCCATACTACGCATCACAGCACAGCTATCAAGGTGTCTTTGTATAAAGCGACGAACAGCTAACGCAATGGCTGCTGCTGCAAGTACAACGCTGGCTAAAGCTGCCAAACTGAGAAATTTCTCAGCACGTTCTAGTGCCGACTTTATTTCTGGGCGTGCATCACGAATACCCTCGATTTGTTGCCCGTGTTCCAACTGTGGCTCCGCCCACTTTCTAAAAGCCTCGACAGTTCCGACCTCCCCAGCCAGCATAAGATGATACTTAATACGACTACCCTGTTGAACTAAACCGGTGCTAGGCAAATCTGCTTCATTAATTAATACACGAGGATGCATAGCCATGAAACCAACTGAAGAATCAGGTTCACGCATAACAAGCTCTGTCACCGTCAGTTGTATTGCGCCAACGTCGATAATGTCACCCTGCTTCAGTGCTAATTGCACCATTAATTTTTCGTCAATCCAAGCAGTACCGGGCACTGGGATCAAATCAGTCACCCGTGTTTCAATCAATGGGTGCTGTTGTTTCATATTGGCAGCAAGATGCAACTTTCCACGTAATGGATAGCCGTCAGTTACTACTTTAATATCTGATAGCTGGTTATCATCACCATTGGAAATCATGCTATGGAATTTAGTCACTGTTGAAATACTTAAACCAAGCTGAGTTGCCTTATCAGCATAATGATCAGAAAGTGGATAATCAGAAATAACCAATAAGTCCGCACCAAGCAATTGGTTACTTTTCTGTGAAAGTGCCAATTGCACACGATCAGAAAAAAAACTGACCGTTGTCATGCCGCTCACCGCAATGATCAAAGCAAAAACTAATACATTTAGTTCACCTGCTCGCCAATCACGACGCAGCATACGAAAGGAAAGTCTAAGAAAATTCATAGCTATAATGCTGCCACCAACAGAGGTTGAAATTTATTTGCTTAATTGTGAATGCTTAATTACCAATACCATGCGCTACTACCGAAAAAACTTCGTTTGAAGCTTGGACAGTATGTCCGTTTGTCAGACGTATTTGACGTGAGCAACGATTTGAAATTACCTCATCATGCGTTACAAGTACCAATGTTGTGCCATGTTCTCGATTGAGTTCAAACATGAGTTCTATAATTTGCGCGCCTGTCGCCGAGTCCAAGTTTCCAGTTGGTTCATCAGCTAATAATAATTTAGGTTTAGTCGCAAAAGCTCGTGCAATGGCAACACGCTGCTGTTCTCCACCAGACAATTGTTTGGGATAATGTGTCAATCTTTTTTCTAATCCAACCCGCACCAATAAACGCTCTGCCGTTTCTTCTGCACCTTTGATGCCACTAAGCTCAAGTGGCAACATGACATTCTCTATTGCAGTCAATGCTGGTAGTAGTTGAAAAGACTGAAACACAAAACCCAACGTTTTTCCACGCAATGCTGCTCGCTCATCTTCATCTAAAGAAAAAATGTCCACATTGTTGAGAAAAACTTCGCCTTCTGATGGCACATCTAAGCCAGCAAGCAAACCTAACAATGTTGATTTACCTGAACCTGAGGCGCCTACAATCGCCACAGCCTCACCTGCATTGATTTCCAAATTAATATTTTGCAGAATGGTTAACTGAGTTTCACCAGTTTGAACTTGCTTAGTGAGTGAATTTGCCCGTAGAATGGGCTGTAACGCTTGTATATTGTCTTTTACCATGAAAAAATTCCTGATTAATCTGTGTTTTATCTTAATTTATGTTCCATTGCCAGCAACTGCATCGTCTGATACGGTTACTGTCATGATCTATGGCGATAGTTTGTCAACAAATTATGGCATACCACCTGAAACAGGATGGGTAAGTCTTTTAAATCAACGACTACAAGAACACTCACCTATTTATGAAGTAATCAATGTCAGTATAAGCGGCGAAACCACACTAGGTGGAAGACATCGTATTGAACAAGCGCTCGAAATGCACACGCCTGATATTATATTAATCGGACTCGGTGGCAACGATGGATTACGTGGCTCTTCCATTAAATCCATTTACAGTAATCTTGAGGCAATTATTAATGCCAGCATAAAAAAACAAACCAAGGTAATATTACTCGGCATGCAGCTGCCACCCAATTATGGCATTGGGTATACTCAAAAGTTCCTGGACATGTATCCACAACTAACAGAACGCCACCAGCTGAATCTTGTTCCATTTTTACTAGCTGGATTCGGTGACAAACGTGAATTTTTTCAAAAAGATGGAATACACCCAAATGCTGAAGCTCAAGAAAAAATTGTTAAGAATGTCTGGAAAATATTACTGCCCTTATTGGAGACTCAGGAAAACGCTTCTATTCCGAGCATTGAATAGCATGATGATTAGTACGCATCGAACTAAGCTAACATTAGAAATGACGTTACCTCAATCTACCATCTAGTTCATTTATAAATGCTTGCAAATCCTTTGTCAACGGTGCTTCTATAATAATACGCTTACCCGATAATGGGTGCGTTATCACTGCCTTAAATGCATGCAAAAACATCCGAGACAAAACAATTTCTTGCTTATTTCTGGCTAACCGTTTATTTAGTGAAAAATCGCCATATTTATCATCCCCAGCAATTGGAAACCCTAAATGTGCAAGATGAACACGAATTTGATGTGTACGTCCCGTTTTTAATTCAGCTTCTAGTAAACTAAAACCACTCCATGACTTCTTTAAAGTGAAAACCGTATGAGAATCAATGCCTTTTTCTGTTTTATTTTTATTTACAACAGCCACCCGACGTTCACCATCTGCCGTCACATATTTATTCAAAAGCAATTTAACACTTTGTCTTATATTGACCCATTTTCCTTTAACTACTGCATAATATCGTTTCTCAACCGAGCCTTCTCTAATCTGGCGATGCAGGTCTACAAGTACTTTACGCTTTTTTGCCAACAACAAAACGCCCGATGTTTCTCGATCAAGACGGTGAACTAATTCCAGAAATTTCCAATCAGGATGTTGTGCACGTAATTGTTCTATAACACCTAAACTTATCCCGCTACCTCCATGCACAGCCATGCCAGCAGGCTTATTAATGACTAACAATGCGTCATCTTGAAACAAAATATCTAAAGGAATAAGACGAGACTTAGCTATATACTTTAAATCGGAAGATAAGTCTTCTTCTATTCTGATTGGTGGAATACGTATGGTATCATTAAGCCGTAATTTATAGCTGGCATTGATACGTTTGCTATTGACGCGCACCTGACCACTGCGTACGAGTCGGTATATGTGGCTTTTTGGTATACTTTTTAGATGACCAATTAAGTAATTATCTACTCTCTGGCCTTCATTAGCTTCGTCAACACACTTAGTAGTTACACTTTTCAATGTTGTTTTTTTGCTTAGATTCTTAATTTTACCTATATTTCTCAAATTGAAATCTAGATTATTTACTAATATGAAGTATTATACTCCACAGTGCAGTAAAACAAAAAAACTAACACATATATCTACCAGGCTAAATATTTTGATTAACATCACACTCACCATTAAAAGTAGTGACAAGAAAATTTACGCGCAAAATGTGTAAACAATTTTTTAATTTGCAGCTGCACAATCGCTAGTTATGGGACAAGAAATACTTAATTAATAAAGCTTAGATTACTCTGTTATTTATTGTTTACAAATAAAAATTACTGCCCGCCCTATAAAGAATAAAAAATTTAAAAATATTTCATGACCCAAATTTATCGATTATTAATAATTTCTGATATGCACGTATCTTATGAACCACTTATTCAACACATAGGTTGTTTGCCTAAATATAAGGCAAAAAAGGTATAAAATGAAACGAATGTTATTTAATGCGACGCAGCCAGAAGAGCTACGTGTCGCTATTGTTGATGGTCAAAAGCTAGTTGATCTGGATATTGAGTCCGTCAATAAAGAACAGCGTAAAAGCAACATATATAAAGCAGTCATTACTCGCTTAGAACCTGGTCTAGAGGCAGCGTTTGTCGATTATGGTAGTGAACGCCATGGCTTTCTACCATTCAAGGAAATCTCACCCTCATGTTTCGGTGACGACGTTGAGTTTTCACGTAGCAAGATTCAAGATATCTTGCGCGAAGGTCAAGAACTCATTGTTCAGGTTGATAAAGATGAGCGAGGCTCTAAGGGTGCAGCATTGACCACCAATATATCTCTTGCCGGACGATATTTAGTTTTAATACCTAATAATAACCGTAGCGGCGGCGTTTCTCGCCGTATCAGTGGTGAAGAGCGCGCAGAGTTACGTGACGTCATGTCTAAATTAGAAGTCCCATCTGGCATGAGCATCATTGCCCGTACGGCAGGCATTGGTCGTTGTGCAGAAGAATTGCAGTGGGATCTTAATTACCTTGAGCAGCTTTGGAACGCAATTGAAAATGCGGCTAATAGCCAAGATGGTGTTTTCCTTATTTACCAAGAAAGTAGCATCGTCATACGTGCCATTAGAGATTATTTCAATTTGGAAATTGGCGAAATTCTCATTGATAGTAAGGAAATATACGAGCAAGCTTGTCAATTTATGGCACATGTCATGCCTGGTAATGTAGACCGCCTTAAATACTATCAAGATGATGTACCTCTATTTTCACGCTTTCAAATAGAGCATCAAATTGAAACGGCTTACTCACGACAAGTGTCACTTCCGTCTGGCGGCGCAATTGTTATTGATCATACTGAAGCACTGGTCTCCATCGATGTTAACTCTGCACGAGCAATACGAGGGGCAGACATTGAGCATACTGCTGTAAGTACCAACCTTGAAGCCGCTGATGAAATTGCACGTCAATTACGTTTACGTGATTTAGGCGGCCTTGTTGTGATTGATTTCATTGACATGGAAGTTTCTCGCAATCAACGTGAAGTTGAAACACGTCAACATGAGGCGCTCCATCAGGATCGCGCACGAATACAAGTTGGAAAAATATCACGTTTTGGTCTATTAGAATTATCACGCCAGCGTCTACGCCCATCACTGGGTGAAAGTAACTATATTACTTGCACACGCTGTCATGGCACCGGACATATTCGTGGCACAGACTCTTCTGCACTACATATTCTTAGGATTATCCAAGAAGAAGCAATGAAAGACCAAACAGACGCGCTACATGTCCAAGTACCTGTTGATGTTGCCACCTATTTACTTAATGAAAAGCGCACTGAGATTCACGACATTGAAGCGCGCTTAAAAGTTAACATCATATTAATCCCTAATGTTAACTTTGAAACACCAAACTACAGCATTGCGCGCATTCGTCATGACGAAGGAAAAAATAGCGAAGTCAAAGCCAGCTATCAAATGATTGAGAAGGCTGCTGAAGAAGTTACATTGCCTTCTACGGATCAAAAAACAAAACCCGCACGTCCTAAAGCGGTCGTTCAAGGTATTAAACTGTCTGAGCCTGCGCCTATTCGTGAAGTAAAAATGGGAGAATCTTCATTTCTCGATAAATTCTTTGGTTGGTTTAAGCCTGACAGTAATGGTCCCATTGAAATAGAAGTCGAATCAAAACCAAAACACACTCAAAGTCGTGAAAAATCTCAGCGCAACGGGCGTAGTCGCGGGCGTCGTGATAATCGTCGCAATGCACGTAATAAAGATATCACCCCAAATGATCAATCAATAACTCAATCGACCGACACCAAAGGACCAGAAAAACAAAAAGAACCAGTACTGACACAGAGTGACGACAATTCTTCCTCTGAGAAGCAAGCCAAGACTATAGATACGCCTCAAACTGAAGAACGTACGCGTCCACGTCGACGTCGTGGCGGCAGACAGCGTGACAGATCGGAGCGTACACCACGCGAGAACAAACCAAATGACGCTGAATTAGAACAACAGGACACCGAAACTAAACATCCAACGTCCCAGACTACTGGTACAACACTTACCGAACCATGCGTTAAAGAAGAGAAGGTAATTTCTATAGCACAAGAATCTGTATCAGAGCAGGAATTGGGTCAACCTGTCCCTTTAGTCGACACGTTAGTAAAAACCGACACGATCACGGAAGAAAATAAAACAGCGACTGAGTCAATCCAAACCAAAAAAGAAGAGATTGCGGTTGAATCAACTGAGGCCAAAGTAAAAAGTAGACGTAAGGCGCCCCCTACTGTTGATTTAATTAGTCTAGATGATAGCGGGTTAGTCATGATCGAAACAGAAGCTAACACAACAGAAACTTCTACAGAAGATTTGCCTATTCCAAAACGCAAAAGAAGAGAAACAAAAGTACCAATAACTACTGAAACTGAAACTTTATTACAAATTGAAACTGAGAAATAGAAGGATTTGCCCTCAGGAAACTAGTACTCCTTCAATTTGATATTCGAATAATACTGACTTAAACAAGCCATGTGGTTAAATCCCAAATATATTTTCACAACTACACTCGCTTTATTGTTGCTTGGTGCATCTCTAAATGTCCATGCGACTCATATATCAGAACCCATTTTGAATGAGTCTAAAACAAAATATCGTTTAGGTGAAAAGGTTATTCTTAGCGGATGGGTGAACTATGATAACCAACCAACAGCTGATGTTTTATTAGCATTTAAGGTAACACGCGCTGATGGGTCTATTGCGATTGAAGCAACCTATTCTAGTGACGATAATGGCAAATTTGCATTTGAGTTTGCAACAAACAACCAAATGCCAGGGAAGTATCTAGTGACAGTTACTTCGCACTGCCTAGCGATTCATCGATCAATTTGTACATACAAAAACAAAACACTATCCGTTGATATTATCGAGTAAAGAAGTTCATTCACAAATCTTTCTGTGGCGATTGAAATATTAATCATTAAGATAAAATTCTTTCTATGTATGACGTAAAGTTTATTTAATTTCCAAACGTCAAGCATATAAACAAACATTCTTAGTTAAAGAAGAAAGCAATTAGACTTATAAAATAAAGATATAGACTGAAAAAATTCCGCTTATTTTTACTTTAAAAATAGAAAAACCTGTAAGAATAAATGAAAGTGATCATCCTTTGATCATTTACGCGCCTTGTTGAAATCAACCTATTTTTATCTAGATCATTACAAGCCTCTAAACTGTATTAAAAAAACTATGTTCTTTAAATAATTTCTTTTACAGCTCTCTTAATCTTTTCTTAGTAGACAACTAACGAAGAAATTCCACGTCACTAAATTAATGGCTTTGTAAAGTCTTCCATTTTGGTTTAAAAATTGATAGATCAAGCTATTGGAGGTTTACCATGAAATTATCTGAATTTTATTGGCATCGCATTACACCGCTGCATTTCTTATTATGGCCAACCAGCATTTTATATGGTGGGATAGTGTCTCTTAAGCGTCTATGCTACCGGCTGGGCCTTTTCCCAACAACCACCTTACCCGTTCCAGTCATTGTGGTTGATAGCATTACTGTTGAAGATAAAAGCAAGACACCATTTATTCTATGGCTTGTGGAATTTTTAAAGGCACGTGGATTACGCCCAGGCATAATCAGTCGTGGTTTTAATGATAATACAGGCACACCCATTGCTGTTACAACATCAAGCGACCAAGACGCTGTGGGTGGAAAATCATTATGGCTAGCACATCGCTGTGCTGACAGTCCCGTATGGATTGGAGATGACCGTGTGGCTGTAGCTGAAGCGCTGTTAAAGGCACACCCAGATTGTAATATTCTGATTAACGATGATGGGTTGCAATATCATCAACTAGAACGTGATCTGGAAATTGTCGCCATAGATTACTGCGAGCAAAATATAGGCAATGGTCAGATAATACCTGCTGGGCCATTACGTGAAAGCCTTAATAGGTTACAAGATGTTGATGCTGTAGTCAGCAATGGCAAAATTAATCATAAATTTGATACTGAAGAATGGGCAAGTATCTACAACATGAATTTGACGAAAGATATTTTCCATCACAATTTGGATGCTCGAAATTGCATAACACCGGCAGATTTATCTAACAAACGTGTCCATGCTATCGCTGATCTCGATAGCGCACAATGGTTCTTCGATCATCTTTTAAACTTAGGAATCACTGCTGAGTTTCATACATTTGCTGACAACCATAGATTTAAGAAGAAGGATTTTCAATTTCCTGACACAGATGTTATTTTAATGTCGGAAGAAGATGCCTTTAAAACCCGTTCATTTACAATTAACAATTTATGGGTACTTCCAGTCGAGGCACAGATAGATGGTGCACTTCGGGAAGTTATCATTAAAAATATTCGGGATAAATTTCAAGGCTTGAAACTGATCAACATCATGGCATGCCCATTATGCAAAGGCCCATTGAGATACGGGAAATCCAACAAAGATGAACTGATTTGCCAATCTGATCAACTTGCATTTCCAATCATAGAAGGAATCCCTGTGATGCAGAAAAGTAAGGCTCGTGATCTCTCCAACAAGAATGAAACACTCTTTAAAGTAGCATGAGCAACATGATTACTCTGCAGCCCCGAAAACAAACAGCCGTCGATTAAGTCTGAACTAGTGTTCCCCTAAAATATCAAATTGAGAAGACACTAGTACATATGTAAGCGTCCAGTGCGACCATCTTAAAATTTTCAATAAACTCTGTAATGGTTGTGTCAGCCCGCTTGCATCAGGGTAGATTTATTTTGCCGAAGCCAAATGGTGCAACATTTCTTTATTTTCCAGAGGATTTTTTAGGAAATAATCGTCTGTGTATTTCGCTTAATTCATGTAACTCCGTCATAACTTCAACGGAAAACCCGCTTCTCTTCCTGTCTTTATCGTTGATCAATAATTTTTGGATAAAAGGATAGAATTCTTGATATCCCCAATGCAACAAAATTTTATCAGCTAAATGCTTGTGGTTTAAATCAACAATAGAATCATTTTTGCCTAAGTAAGATTGGAACTCTTTAATTGATTCTTTTAAAGTCATAACTTCATGCACCCTTGTTGTTTAGTGTTCGGTTAACTAATATGATTAACCACTATACTAGTCGTGGCATCAAACTGAATCTCAAGATTAAGCAAATTTAACAGTTCTTTTCTCATATAAACTCACAGCTATTTCTATTACCTTACGTACGAAAACAACAGATGATTCACGTGATATATTAAGTAAGCATTTTCGTCTGATCGGCGATGCTGAGGCGCCTTCCCTCATCACTGGTGGTACAGCATGGCTACAGCTTTTGGCCGTTTCGTCTATTTGATAGTAACAATAAAACTAATCCGTCTCGTAGGCAATTAGGCTATTTTATCCAACTTACGCTCACGGGGCACAGGCCTTGATGGCAACAAGATAACTAAACTCTTTTTCCACGAGCACATGGGTGACATCAGTAGCCCAAACCAGGTTTGGGCTGTTTATATGGCCTTGCCTTTGAACAGATGTGGATACTTCTTATGTTGTTTGTCGGATAATTTTAGGCTTAAGTGCTGTACCCAGCCAGGCAAAAGAAATACGCAGCGCCGCCAAATAAACTGACGCAAAGGCTGCGTAACACTCCCACATAAAAGATAAATACAACGCACAAAATAACAACGATGAACACAACCCAATTAGGCAGACTTCCATACCGTGTTACCACTGGCATCAGTCAACTGAGCAGGCTAAACCCGTAAGCTTACGCCACTTTCTTGTGTTCCGTTTGTTGTTCACTACTCATGCAGCGGTAGGAGCGTAAAGGATCGGCACCGATAGTTCCTACCAGGCTATCGAGGTAGTCTTTGCTGTTAACATAGGCCAGTTTTGCAATGGCTTCGGCTAAACGACCACTGATATCCAATCTTTCAGCTTCGTCCTCATGCCCATGCAGGAGAGAGAAAGCCTGGAGGTTTTTTACATGCTTTTCCCACAATGTGATTTCCCGCTGCTGCCTGATCTCCAGTCGTTCACGGTACCAGTCAGTTGACAACAGTGAATCTCGGGTAAAGAGCTCGCGGATACTGACATCATGAACAGTTTTACCGTTGTATTCTCCGGCTGCCATAATATGTATCAAAGCATGTAGTGGCGGGCAGGCATCGTCCACACTGCCATCATCAATATATTGTTTTGCAACCTTTTGTTGGGCCTCGACGATGTTGTTAATGCCGTCAACGAAGGGCGCCATGTCTTGGATTTCCGGTTTGAGTAATTCCTCAGTGAATACAGCTTGTGGATTATCGAATATTTTGCCCATGAAGCCGTGAACAAAACGATCAGTGATACGGTATCCCAAACGGCTGGCAAGAACTGTTTGTCCTTCATATTCGAAGTCTTCTAAAAGCTCTAGATAACCATTTTCTATGAGGAACTGAGGATCTCGTTCTTCCGCTTTAATGCGCGCCCAAATTTCTGGAACCAATAAACTAATATCATGTTCTACTAGCATATTTGGGCCGACATAGCCGGCGGAACTGGAGAATCCAGCATAGCCCGTTAATATGAACGATACCAGAGCATTATTCAAATCAGAGGTCGGCCTTAAGGCGTTGAATGGTCCTTTAGTAAGTGCGCCTTCACTACCCACACCTGTCGTTGATGGTGATTTACCTGTCAAACTACAGATGAAGTCCATAAAGAGTTCAGGTAACTCTTGATAGTGAATAGGGTTATACACCGCCAGAGGTCTTATGCCTGGCTCGGGAGGGTTATTTCTGCGGCCTGCCAAAACGGCATCAACTGGGTGACAAACTGTGGCGCTCATAGACAACTTACGGTGCATTCTAGTGCTCATGTTAGCCACATATTTTCTCACCGGATTAATCAGATCAGGACGTGTTTGTAGATAACGAGGGTTCTTTGATGGTTTCCCATCAACTAGGCGAGAATGGGCAGATGACACAACATAACCTTCCGCCTTGTCGTAAGCTTCTTGCAACAAATTACGCATAGGGGGAGTGAAGTTACAGTGGGTCATGACATCTTCCACAACAGCCGATAAGTTGTCTCCCTTTAATGGCTCATAGTTAGCAATGAAATTACCGTTTTCTGCCATGTCCTGCTCTGTTTGCTTATCATAGCCAGGAATAATTGCATCATCTGGTCTCTGGAAGAGCCTGTACTCGCAATTTTTAACCAATTTGACACTGAGTCCTAATTGTTGATCTGGTCGGCATTCGTCTAGGCAATGACTAGGTACAACAACAGAAGCACTAATGTCATCTTCCATCTGAATTTTCTCAGCAGCGATGAAATCTTGTCTCACTTTGAATGTACGCCACTTTTTCTCGTGATCAAAACCCACGCGTAAATAAGACGCGATCATTTTACGATTATTTAATTTGAGTTCATGGCCTGGTGCACCATCAACGATATCAACTGACAAAAGTTTACTCAGATCATTGCCCCAATCTTTACGATAATAACGCTTAATCAGAAAAAGTAATGAAAATATACGAGGAGGTATCGCTTCCAACCATTCATTAAACTCATCGGTATAGCTGGAAGACTCGGTTAATACTTTGATGACGGAGCCCAAGCTACGCTCAGAGCTAAGTAATTTACGTGTGGGGTCTCTGTCTTCTGCCTCGAAACCGGGCTTGAAACGTTGCGAGTATTCTCGCTCACAGATTTCCAGTACACGCTGTAGATCTTGCTGTAGATCATCAACGAACAGCGGGCCATAAATGACGGCATCATTAATGGATTTGGAAATTTCTGATTTACCGCCGCCGGATACGGTGCTGGGTTTGTGGCAAAAGGTGCCCACAGGGTCTGTACCAATTAATCGCCAGGTTAGAGCACCAGGATTTTTTTCCATCTCTACTTTGTAGCCATTAGGTTGCATGTAGATTTTTCCCGGCTGCAAGCGAATCTGTTGATGCTGGTTTTCGTGTTCCCAGGTAATGGTCTGGGCATTGAGATTCATGAGCAAGTCCTGGGGAACGTAAATTACTTGAGGGAAATTTTTGTCAACGGCGTAGCCTTCCGGCTGAATATCCATGACAGCAGTATATTTTTCATAGGCATCATTAAAGCTATAACCCGGTTCGCGGGTGCTGCTGTCAATGCCATATTCTTCACCATGATTACGGCGACTAAATGCCAGTGCGCCGCCAGCATGTTCTTCTTCTGCCAAACCGTAGAGGTTGGCGGCATAGCTAATCTGAGTTTTTACCTCTTTTTTACAATAGCCGTAATAGTTATCTGCAAGGATAGTAACAATGACGCCTCGCTCATCTCTCGCGGTGATTTTGAATGCCTGGCCATCGTTATATAATTCGCCATCTTCTTGCCAACACATCCCTTCACGTTTTTGCCTTTCATTCGCCGCGTCAATATGCGGTAAGCCGAGTTCTTTTTTGGTCAGTGTTACCAGATGAGGAGCGAGAATGACGCATCCTGTATGCCCACTCCAGTGAGAGGTATCCAGGGCAGCATCAAACTCAGCAAGATTGGGATTACCACCATTACCAAAAATACTTTCAACAAAATCCAGGTTGCTAACAAGATTCCCCGGCGCAAAAAAACGGATTTCCATGGATTTTTCAGCATCAATCCCCGGCATTTCTGGACACACTATCGGCCTGAGTAACAGCGACACAAACATCTCTGCCGGCGTGTCCTGCTTGGATGAGAAAGGCAACCTCAGTAGATCTTTTGGTGGGTTTAAAGCGTGTTCAAGCATCATGGAGAATACCTTTTTGGGAACGGCCTTTTTATCTCCCGCTATCGGCAGCCCACCTTCAGCGACATGGAAAGACCCCTTGGTAGTTCGTCTATCACTGGCGGGATTATGCAATACACCTTGTTTTATGCGATAGCTGGACACTATTTCTGAATGAAAATCATCTTCACCCATCGGCAACGAAAGTTCACGGGCAATACCATGGCGATCCAGCACAAAGGTGATATTAGGTAATTTGGGAATGGAGACAACGCCACTATCACTTAGATATTGATTCAAAAATAGTTGAATTCTATTATCAACTGGGCAGTGGTAATCTGCTAGCAAACGATTTTTTTCTCTGTAACTTTTTAACAAGTCACGAGCCGTTTCGAGAAATTCACGAGTGCCCTGACCTGCGCAAGTGGGTTGCCCCGAAGAAGCCAGTTTTAAATTGATGTAGAGCTGTAGCTTTCTTCGTTCCTCTTCAGGATCGATATCGTTATTAGTTAAACCCAGAGTGTTAAGTAAATTCATACGTTGGGACCCTTTAATTCGACAGTAAAATCTGTCGGATTTGTGTTGCCGTGACGC
This sequence comes from Nitrosomonas sp., assembly GCA_021774155.1. GTDB lineage: Bacteria > Pseudomonadota > Gammaproteobacteria > Burkholderiales > Nitrosomonadaceae > Nitrosomonas. Next base: position 326 of record JAJFJH010000083.1, on the reverse strand, counting down.
CCGTTTGCCCTATTCGGCCACGGTATTTACATCATGCAAAGATTTCTGCAAGGGGCATTTGTCATTCAATGTCTATCGAATTAGCTATATTTTCTCTTAAGCGGTGTAAGAGTGCCAGAAGCAAGGCTGTTATTCAAGTTGAGCCTGTCGTTTAATACAAAATTAAGCAAGAATCGCTCAAAGCGGGTTGTTAATTGTGCCACTTAAAGGTGGCCTGGCATCAACATAGGTTTAATTGATCAGTTCTACGGTCTTCAGCCTATTGGTGTCGAATATAACTCCTTATCACCTCTTCGTCCCTTCCAGCTGTTGAAACATGATAACAA
>JAJFJH010000082.1 GCA_021774155.1 Nitrosomonas sp. | reverse complement strand
TGAAGGATGTCATCTGGCAATGCAGGTGCGGGGGGAGTTTTGTTCCAGTCTTGTTTTTCCAGCCAGTTTCTTACAAATTGTTTGTCATAGCTGGGCGGGCTTTGTCCTACTACATATTGATCTGCAGGCCAGAAACGCGAGGAATCTGGAGTCAGTGCTTCATCAATCAAATAGAGTACACCTGAGTCATCTAAACCAAACTCGAATTTGGTGTCTGCGATAATAATACCCTTCTGCGCGGCGAAATCTGCGGCTTCGGTATAAAGTCGCACGGCGATATCACTCACTTTGGTCGTTAATGCTGCACCCATTAACGTTTCGACCTTTGCAACCGAAATATTCTCGTCATGCGTACCGGCTTGTGCTTTGGTTGATGGTGTGAATATGGCGCCCGCGGGTAGTTTTTCTGCTTCCTGCAACCCCGCAGGCAATGCAATGCCACAAATTGCGCCGTTTTTTTGATAGTCCTTCCAGCCAGATCCCACAACATAGCCGCGAACGATGGCTTCTACGGGTAATGGTTTAAGGCGTTTTACGACAAAAGAACGCCCGGCAACTTGATCTTGCTCTGCAGCAGAGACGACCGATTCAGGCGTAATGCCTGTTAAGTGGTTGGGCACAATATGCGCCAATTTATCAAACCAAAAATTTGATATGGCGGTGAGCACTTTACCTTTTCCAGGCACTGCTGTTGGCAGGATAACGTCAAAAGCCGATAAACGATCCGTCTGCACAATTAACAAATGATCATCATCAACCGCGTAGATATCGCGTACCTTGCCACGGTGCAAAAACTTTAAGCTTTTAATACTTGTTTCAAACAATGCGGTTTCAATGGTCATGATGATACATTCAGATCTTGAATAAGGACGCGTTTAATATTTAAAGCATGCTGCAATGCAACTTCAGCTGAGGCATCCAACACGGTGTAGTGCCCCATTTTTCGTCCTGGATGTGCTTCTCGCTTACCGTATAAATGCAATTTAGTATGAGGATGATCTAATACCTGATGCCAGTCGGGTTCTTTATGCTGCCATAAATCACCCAATAAATTCACCATGACGGCGGCACTATGTAGGCTGGTACTGCCTAACGGCAGCCCACAAAGTGTTCTGACCTGCTGTTCAAACTGAGAAGTCACACAAGCATCAATTGTATAGTGACCACTATTATGGGGTCGTGGTGCTATTTCATTGATGAGCAACTGATCATCATCCAGTATAAAAAACTCGACACATAAAATACCGCGATAATCTAACTTTTCAGCAATTTCAACTGCCATTTCACTGGCTTGCTGGATAATACCTTGCGGCACGCTAGCGGGAACAATGCTGACATCCAAAATACCATGATGATGCTCATTCTCCGCAACAGGAAAAACACAGACTTCATCGTCAAAGCCTCGCGCCATAATTACCGAAATTTCACTGCGTAAGGGTAATAACTGTTCCAGCACACAATTTTCGCCTTTCATATTGGCTAAGGCGGCTTTTAGCTCAGTATAATCATTCACACGTACTTGACCTTTTCCATCATAGCCAAATCGGCTTACTTTAAGTATGCCGGGAAATAATTTTGGATTGATGTCTTGTGACGCTACTTCACTTTTTCTGATCACAGCAAACGGTGCAATGGGAAATCCATTAGCCGCTAAAAATAACTTTTCGGTGATTCTATCTTGAGCGATAGCTACGCAGCTTGCATCCGGACAAACAATGCAATGTTTCGCCAGAAATCTTAATGAGTCAGCCGAAATATTTTCAAATTCTGTCGTGATGCCTACACACGTCGCGCTTAATTCACGTAGCGCTTTTTTGTCAGAATAATCCGCGCATATGAAACGGTCAGCTACGCGTCCTGCGGGGCTTTCTTTAGATGGATCAAGTACGGTCACTTGGTAACCCATGCTCTGCGCTGCCATGGTAAACATACGTCCGAGCTGACCGCCGCCCAGCAAACCCAACATTGCACCCGGCATAATACTCATAGTGCTGGCAATGTCATTGCAGCAACTTTCTCAGCCTGGTTTTTACGGAAACTAAGCAATTGATTCGCAAGTTGCGCATCTTCGACAGCTAATAATGCCACGGCAAACAAGCCCGCATTGACCGCCCCTGCTTCTCCAATAGCGAAGGTGGCGACGGGAATGCCTTTCGGCATTTGCACAATAGACAACAATGAATCAAGTCCTTGCAGTTGTTTGGAAGTTACCGGCACACCCAAGACAGGCAGCGTCGTTTTTGCCGCAATCATACCGGGTAAATGTGCTGCGCCACCTGCGCCCGCAATAATGCTTTTCACCCCACGTTCGGCAGCTGTCTCAGCAAATTCAAACATGCGGTCTGGTGTCCGATGAGCAGACACTACCAATGCTTCATGCGCGATATTAAAGTCCTTTAATACACTCACGGCATGTTGCATGACGCTCCAGTCACTGTTACTACCCATGACCACACTAACTAATGGATTTTTCATTTGGAGGTTTGCTATTTTCAGAATAAAAGAAAGTTGTAATAATGACGGTTGTTCTAATGATAAACTATACGATCTATACTTTATACTCAGAATTTTCACACACTCAATTAATTTGAGCTCTTTTTAACAATGCAGTACGAAGCACAAAAAATTCTATGAACTTTCAGCGTGGTAGACATAAAGACGAGCCTGAAATCAATCTGGTGCCTATGATTGACGTGTTGTTGGTCATTCTTATTTTTCTGGTTATTACGACAACCTACTCGAAATTTGCAGAACTTGAGATCAATTTACCACAATCTGCTGTTGCAGAAACGGATACCAATGTTGACCGGCCTGGCGTAATTGATGTTTCTGTTGATGCCGCCGGTAAATATGCAATAAACAACGTGCCTTTTGTTTATGCCAGCATTGAAGGTTTCCAACATGAGCTTCGCGCTGCCGCAGGCGATGAACCCGAACCAATTATTATTATTAATGCGGATGCCAAAGCCACTCATCAAGCGGTTGTCACCGTTATGGAAGCTGCTCGCATCGCGGGTTACAATAAGATAACTTTTACAACTGAAACAAATAACGCCAAGTAGTTTTCTTTCATACAATTTAAATCCATTTGAACTGTTTATAAAAAAATAGCGTCATTTTTCAGCTCTTCACAAACCACAACGACCACAAAGGAAAAAATTATGGCTGTCAATATCGATAACTTTTCTACCGCCGCACAATCTGGCTCTGACTATGTTTTAGCACCCTTACCCTACGCAGACAATGCACTGGAGCCTGTCATTTCAGCAAACACGCTCAGCTTTCATTATGGCAAACACCATAAAGCCTATGTTGACAACTTAAACAAGTTGGTTGCTGGCACTGATCTTGCTGGACAATCACTAGAGCAAATTATTGCAGCAACGGCTGGGCAAGCTGACAAAGCAGGTATTTTTAATAACGCGGCGCAAGTCTGGAATCACATGTTCTATTGGCACAGCTTAAGCCCAAATGGTGGCGGCGAGCCATCTGGCGCATTAAGAGAAAAAATTGCAGCGGCTTTTGGTAGTGTTGATAATTGTAAAAAAGAATTAACAACAGCAGCACTGACACAATTTGGCAGTGGTTGGGCTTGGTTAGTATTGGACGGCGATAAAGTTGCCATTGCTAAAACAGCCAATGCAGACTCACCGTTAACCAAGAACTTACGTCCATTATTAACCATCGACGTATGGGAACATGCTTATTACCTTGATTTCCAAAACCGTCGCCCTGATTATGTCGGTACGGTTCTAGATAAATTAGTCAACTGGGAGTTTGCAGAAGCCAATCTTGGTTAATTTGCCGGTTTATGACTGATATTACAATAGCCCTTTCCAAAGGGCGCATTTTTGATGATACTGCGCCCTTATTAAAAGCGGCCGGCATCACCGCACTAGACGACCCGGAAACTTCGCGCAAGCTCATACTCGACACCAACCATGCCAATGTAAAGCTGGTGATTGTTCGCGCCTCCGATGTACCCACCTACGTTCAATACGGTGCAGCAGACATTGGCATCGCCGGAAAAGATGTGTTGTTGGAGCATGGCGGCGCGGAGCTTTATCAACCGTTGGACCTGAAAATTGCGCGCTGTAAAATGATGGTCGCTGTGCCCAACGATTTCGACTATGAATCAGCCGTATTTCAAGGTGCGCGGTTACGTGTAGCCACTAAATATCTGAAAACGGCGCGAGCGCATTTTGCCGGTAAAGGCGTGCACGTTGATCTGATCAAGCTTTACGGATCAATGGAACTTGCGCCGCTGGTTGGTTTGTCAGATGTCATCGTTGATCTCGTATCGACAGGTAGCACACTAAAAGCAAATCATCTAAAACCCGTCGAAGAAATCATGCAAATTTCATCACGCTTGATTATCAACCAGGCGGCACTCAAGCTGAAACGAAAAACCATTCAGCGCATCTTAGATGCATTCTCAGAAGCCATTGAGAAATAAACACTTGTTTTAAAGCTATTGCTAAAGACTGGAACCTTTATCCCCATGATTCAAATAAAACGCCTATCGTCTATTGATCAAAACTTTGATGCTACGCTCAACAAGCTACTTGCTTTCGAGAACGAGCAGGATAATGCGGTTGAAAAAACTGTCATCGGCATTCTCGCTGACATTAAAAAACGTGGTGATGAAGCATTGCTTGAGTACACCCGTCGTTTTGATCAATGTAATGTGGCGACAGTGGCGGACATTGAGCTACCCAAACCGCTGTTACAAGAAGCATTGAAGGGTTTGCCGACAAACCAACGGGATGCACTTGAACAAGCCGCTGAACGCATTCGCGCTTATCATGAAAGACAAGTTGCGCCATCCTGGCAATATGACGAAGCTGACGGCACCATGCTCGGACAGAAAATCACCCCACTTGATCGCGTGGGCTTGTACGTTCCCGGTGGTAAAGCATCATATCCTTCGTCAGTATTAATGAATGCACTACCCGCTCGCGTGGCTGGCGTTGGCGAATTGATTATGGTGGTTCCCACACCCAATGGCGAAAGAAATGACTTGGTGCTCGCTGCAGCGGCGATTTGCGATGTTGATCGTGTACTGGCCGTCGGTGGGGCACAAGCAGTTGGCTCCTTAGCCTATGGCACCCAATCTATCCCTCAAGTTGATAAGATTGTAGGCCCTGGCAATGCTTACGTAGCATCAGCAAAACGTCATGTTTTTGGTGTGGTGGGTATTGACATGGTTGCAGGACCATCTGAGATTTTGATTATTTGTGACGGAAAAACTGATCCAGATTGGATCGCCATGGACATGTTTTCTCAAGCCGAGCATGATGAAATGGCGCAAGCGATTCTTCTTTCGCCTGATGCGGCCTTCCTCGACAAAGTTGCAGCCAGCATTACCCGCCAGATTGAGACCATGCCAAGAAAGGCGGTCATTCGCACCTCACTTGAAGATCGCGGCGCATTAATCCACGTTGATGATTTAGAAGAAGCTTGCGCGATTGCCAACAAAATTGCACCGGAACATCTTGAATTGTCCATTGACCAGCCTGAGATTTGGGTTAATAAAATCAAACATGCGGGTGCTATTTTCCTCGGAAGACATACTTGTGAAGCACTGGGTGATTACTGTGCAGGACCAAACCACGTATTACCTACTTCACGTACCGCTCGATTCTCTTCGCCGCTGGGTGTTTATGACTTCCAAAAACGCAGCAGTCTTATTCAAGTATCAGAACAGGGTGCTAGCAAGCTGGGAGCAATCGCTTCCACATTAGCTCACGGCGAAGGCTTACAAGCCCATGCGATGTCTGCCGAGTATCGATTTAAAGTCTAATCAGCAGTTTCAGAAAATGACGCCAGGGAACAGTCATGCAACCCATTACCTCTCGTGACAACCCTTTCTTTAAGCGACTGGTTAAACTGGGAAAATCTGCGCGGCAGCGTAAAATAAGTAGCCAAACCTTGTTGGACGGCATGCACCTGATTCAGTCCTATTATGATGCTGAACTGGATGCACCAACAAGTCTCGTTATCAGCGAATCAGCCGTTAAATC
>JAJFJH010000081.1 GCA_021774155.1 Nitrosomonas sp. | reverse complement strand
GCAAACTATGTTTAATTTACATTATTATGTCGATGTCATTTGGGCTAGGTTCATAATGATTTTTGTTTTGTATGGCCTCAGTTTTCCTGTTTTTGCAGGCGCATTTGAGTTTGCTGATGATACGCATGGACCTGATGTTATTTCACATCCGGTTGGCTATACGGGCCTTGGGGAGGATTTGATTGTAACAGTTGGTATTTCACCGTCATCCCCAAATGCGTTAGCCATGGAGGTGTCGGTAAAGAACGCCATTGATACATGGAATCGCTTAATACCCACGACGGGCAATATAAAGACTAATGTTGGCAATATTCAGAGAAACCAGTTTGATTTTGAGTCAGTTGTGTTACATGAGTTGGGTCATTGTGTCGGGTTGTCGCACCCGAATTTAGCGTCTGAATCTGGATTGTTTGGCGAAGATAAGAATTTTACAAGAACAACCGCAGGTGAAAACAATACTTTTGATCTTAATAGTGGTGCTGATGGGGTTATTGGATCTAGTGACGATATTCGGGGTGATGATGTTAATCTCCACTGGTTTCGTAAATTGGACAATAATCCTTTTGAGATTGGTGATGTGGTTGATAGCACGACCTATAGTCGGAATCTTTCTGACCTTCCGTTTGACGATTTTTTCGTGGCAAATGGAGATCGAGATGTATCTGTTTTGTTTGGTGTGCAAAATACTGAAGCTGTCATGCAACAAGGCATTTTCTCAGGAGAAACCAGACGTTCCTTGGCAGCGGATGATGTCGCTACGTTACGTTTGGGTATGAGTGGGTTGGACCGCTTGGCAGACACTACTGATGATTACACGCTAACCTTGCAATATGAAGGTTTTACAGACGCAGCCGATATTACTCTTAATTTTGATAATCAGGCTTCTTTTGCTTCTTGTACATTCTCAGGAGTTTTTCTCAATAGCAATCGAAATCACTTTGTTATAGAGGTGGCTTCAATCTCTCTAAATGAAGATTTTCTCTGGTTTTTCAATGATGAGTTAAAACCGTTGGCGTCTGAATTGCCAGTAACGACTATTCTTGTTAATAATACTTCTGGTACATTAACGCTTGTGCCTGGCGAGTTTTTGTCTCTTGATGTGGCGCTGGATCCAGGTTTCAGTGCAGAAAATCAGGCAGATTATTGGGTGCGGGCAAATACCCCGTCGGGGATATTTTGGCTAAATGATTTGTTGCAATTTGTTGAATCGGATGAGCCAGTTCGTGCATTTGGTGGTGCATTAACGGATCTGCCGTCATTTAATATTCTAAATACCACCACTAATGGCTTACCATCGGGTGATTATACGGTCATGTTTGCTGTTGATGATAATAAGGATGGCATTTTTGATGGTACTTTCCAAGATACGGTTACGTTCATAATCAGTCCGTAATAATTGTTGCTTTTACACTTTTTACGCTTTCTTGTGTTTGCCCGACAGATGGCTAGTCAAATAAATCTATCTCTTGTATGATCCATGACTGATTGACTGAGATGTTGCCTGAAAAGATTGACATGAATTTAATACAATGATTGAGGACTTTGTCATGTTGTGCCCTAAATGTGAAACTGAGAATAAAGGTGAAAATGAGACATGTACAAACTGTGGTGAAAGCTTGTTAAATTACAGTGACCGAGTCATCAATGAAGTTGAGCAAACAGAAGTAGTGGCAGAGCAGGTATCTAAAGTTGAGGCTAATCCCAAGTCTGTAGTTCATCAACGTATTACGGGCGCTAATCTTAAATCGGCTGGCCCAAAATCGAGCGATGTTAAAGTCGTTTCTAATGGCTTTTATATTGGTGTCATGATTGCGACAGTGATTTTTCCTATTATTGGTGTCATTATGGGCTTTACTTATCTGCGTAAAGAACACCCAAGTGCTAGAAAAGCAGGCAAAAGTTGGTTGATTGTTGGCTCAGCGATCATCTTGGCTCAGGTTGTTGTACTTAGTATGAATTAATGAATGAACAATTCTATCTTTGGTAGCGTTGTAGCGTTGTAGCGTTCAATATGGTCTATTAATTTAGGTTTTAGTGTTGCCTGAGCTACTTTGATCGCTCAATTCTATTCGCATATCTTCTTTTAATACTCCTTCAACTTGATATTTTAGGATGCAGTAAGCGTTGCAGTGTTACTGGCGAAACAAGCCTTGCAGACAATGACCGTTTTCTTGTTAAGAGATCTAAAACATCCAGTGGCGCTGAAAATCTGACTCGTAGAGCGTTCACACGATGTCTCGTCACCGCGTTGCAGTACTTGCCAAAGAGCAATTGTCTGTGTGCTGCGCCTTGTTTTGATACATCTTGTGAACGCTGTATCCTAAAATATCAAGTTGAAGAAATATCATATTCATGTGTGATAACGTTGTAATGTAAATAGTGCTGGTTATATAGAAAAATCAACTTTTACACAGGTCGTTATGCAAAAAACTGAGGAAATTCTGCAGGCAAGTGGCCGGTCTGAAATAGTCGACTATGGCATTCTTCCACATTCACCACCGATACGTGAATGGCCGATACTGGTCGTGCTGATGGGAATCCAATTTATCTATATTTTGGATTTTATTATTGTGATGCCAATGGGGCCACAGCTAATGCGGTTATTTGAAATCACACCGCAGCAACTAGGTATATTGGTATCCGCTACTACCTTTAGTGCTGGGATATCTGGGTTTTTAGCTGCTTTTTTTATTGATCATTTTGATCGTAAATTAACCGTTGTGTTTGTGTGTGGTGGCTTTAGCGTTGCGATGTTGTTATGTGCATTGTCATACGATTATGATACGTTGTTGGCGGCACGAGTGGCGGCGGGTGCGTTTGGTGGCGTCATGAATGCCATCGTGTTTTCTGTGCTTGCAGAATTGATTCCGGAAAAACGCCGAGGCACAGCGACTGGTACGGTAATGTCGTCTTTTCCATTGGCGTCAGTTATTGGTGTGCCAGCGTGCTTATTTTTGGCTGGAATGATTAGTTGGCGCATGCCTTTCTTTATACTTGCTGTTATGGGGTTGTTGGTGGTTATTGCATGCTTTCGCATATTGCCGTCCATGCGTGGTCATTTAGATCATCACTTAGAGAAAAACCCAATACGACAATTTAAGCGAATTTTCTCTGAGCAGAGCAACTTGGTTGCGATTATCTTAATTGCGGTATTAATGTTTGCTGGTTTCACAGTGATCCCTTTTATGGGTGTTTATATGGTTTCAAATGTCGGAATGAGGGAAGCTGATTTACCTTATCTTTATTTTTTTGGTGGGTTGTCGACATTTTTTACGGCTATTTTAATTGGGCGACTGGCGGATCGCTATGACAAACGAAAATTATTTTATGTTATTGCCTTATTATCAGTAATCCCTATTTTATGGGTGACACATTTGAGTCACGTGTCGCTACCCCAAATGATTGTGGTAACAACATTATTTATGATTCTTGTTAGCGGAAGATTTATCCCAGTTATGGCATTGATAACAATCAATGTTGCGCCACAATTACGGGGTAGTTTCATGAGTTTGATTTCATCGGCACAGCAAATATCGGCGGGTTTAGCTTCCTTGGTGGCGGGGTCGATCATCGGTTTGTCTGCAGCGGGAGAAATGACGAACTTTGGTACGGTGGGTATTGTTGCCTCAATGTCGACGGTTTTGTGTGTTTTTCTTGTAATTAGGTTTCATGCGGCTGAGCATTAAATAATGAATGAGCAATACTGGAAATCAGATTTTCTTCAAACTTCGCTATTATTTGAGCCAATACGTAATGCAGGGCTTCATCTTGAAAAGTTAGAAAATTGGCCTGATCTTGACGATATCAATGGCTTGCTAGCCGATAATCTTCAGCCGATGAAAACAGCTTCAGGTCATCCTGTTAGATTTGTTTCGCAAGATAATATATTGATTGGTGAGTTTGCCAAACGATATGAGCCTAGAATTTATCTGGCCGGTGAGATACAAACTCGCGAGCAGAATTGGCATGATCTCTTTAATGCTCTCGTATGGCTCACTTTTCCACGTGCTAAGGCAATGCTTAACCAGCTACATTATCAAGCTTTGCTGAGGGAGCAGCAGGCTGGAGAGATCCGTCGTGGGCCATTGCGAGATGCTGCGACATTATTTGATGAGTCGGGTGTGGTTGTTGTGAGTAGTCATAAACGGTTGAACCAATTTTTAAAAAACTTTGAGTGGAAAACGTTGTTTTGGGAGCAAAGGGCATTACTTGGTACTCATATGAAGTTTTTTGTGTTTGGGCATGGGTTATATGAGAAAGGGCTTAATCCTTATATAGGGATGACCGGAAAAGGCATTGTATTGAGTGTTGAAAATGATTTTTTTAGTCAATCACAGCAACAACAGCTGATCAATATTGACGAGATGTTGGCTGGATTTATTAGCCCGAGCCTAACTGCATGTACTGATTTAACGCCTGTGCCAATATTAGGCTATCCAGGTTGGTCGCTGGACAACGACGATAGTCGTTTTTACGATAACCGTAGCTATTTTCGTGCGCGACCTAAGGCCACGATTTAATGATCTAGGAGGATTTTGTCACATGAAAAATTATCTGCTTCTCATCTTTGTCCTTTTGTATTTTTTGATTGGCTCAGTTAGTGCGGCAGAAGAAGCGCCGACAGAAATAAAGGGTGCTGAAACGATTGGAACTGAGAAAGCCGTTGCTCTATTAGCTGAAGGACTGCCTTTTATTGATGTGCGTAGCATGGAAGATTTTAATGCAGGCCATTTGCCCGGCGCTCATCATCTAGCTATTCATGGCGAAGATTTTACCGTTGAAAATTTAAAAACCATTGTGAATAAAGATGCTGCGGTGGTTTTTTATTGCAATGGCATCACCTGCATGGGAAGTTCAGTTGCGAGTCAAAAAGCCGTGGAGTGGGGATGGACGAATGTCATGTATTATCGTGAAGGGTTTCGTCATTGGCAAGCCGAAGGTCGGCCGATTGAGCAAGAGTAGCCTTACTTAAACTATGCGGTACCTTTTATCTTTTGTTTTTCCGGTGAGATGACGTATTTTTTGTTAAAATACGCTTTTATTTTCCTTAGTTAGCGGAGTATTTGATGGCAGTTGAACGAACATTATCTATTATTAAACCAGATGCAGTTGCAAAAAATGTGATTGGAGAAATTTATTCTCGTTTCGAAAGCAATGGATTAAAAATTATTGCTTCACGTATGAAGCATCTTTCGCAAACAGAAGCCGAAGGTTTTTATGCCGTTCATCGTGAGCGCCCATTTTTTAAAGA
>JAJFJH010000009.1 GCA_021774155.1 Nitrosomonas sp. | reverse complement strand
CTAACTGATGACATGCTCCGACACTTAAAATCCCCTGTAGCCAATCCCATATCAGTTAAAATACTTTGTGTGCTTTGATTCAACGTTAAACAGGTGGTTATCTCATGAAAAGAATATTGTTGTTCGTCGCCACTAATATTGCGGTGATACTGGTTTTAAGTGTAGTTTTAAGTATTTTAGGGCCCTTGTTGGGTCTGGATCCGCAGGGTTATGGCGGCTTGTTGTTATTTACCACCGTGTTTGGTTTTGGCGGCGCGTTTATTTCGTTACTGCTGTCAAAAACTATCGCCAAGCATTCCGTGGGTGCGCAGATCATTGTCTCTCCGCGCAATCAAACCGAACGTTGGTTAGTTGATACTGTCGCCCGCCATGCCAAGCAATATGGCGTCGGTATGCCTGAAGTGGCTATTTACCCATCGGCAGAAATGAATGCCTTTGCCACCGGCGCCTCAAAAAATAACTCATTGATTGCGGTAAGTTCAGGTTTATTGGAACAAATGGATCAGCGTGAAGCCGAAGCGGTGTTAGCGCACGAGATGACGCATGTGGCTAACGGCGACATGGTCCATTGACCTTGATTCAAGGGGTGCTGAATACTTTTGTGATCTTCTTTGCCCGCGTTGTTGCCGGCATCATCAATAATGCGTTGAGAGGGAGCAATAATCAGGGTGGTGGTCTCGGTGGTTTTGCGTATTTTGGGATTGTAATGGTGCTACAGATTATTTTTGGAATTCTCGCCAGCACCATTGTCATGTGGTTCTCCCGTCAACGCGAGTATCGAGCCGATGCTGGCGCGGCTAAACTTGAAAGTCCGCAAACCATGATAGCCGCGTTGAACCGCTTGCAGAGCAACAGAGAAAGTCAATTGAATAGCTCGTTGCAAGCGTTTGGTATTGCGTCTAAACCAGCCACCTCCGAATTATTCATGAGCCATCCGCCAATTGAAAAACGTATTGCGGCATTGCGTAATTTGCTGCGTTGAAAAGCAAAAGGTAGTTGGATGGCAAAAAGCAGTACTGCCAAGTTAACCGTCCCTGAACGATAATAGTAGAATGAATAATTCAGTGACTCTATACAAACGTCATCGATTTCCATCCGAAATCATACAGCATGCAGTGTGATTGTATTAACGAATTAACTTAAGTCATCAAGATATCGAAGAGCTTTTAGCTGAAAAGGGGATCAATGTAACTTATGAGTCGAGTCGTCTATGGTGCATCAAGTTTGGTCTCAAGTTTGTCAGAAAGCTGAGGCGTCTACATCAGGGGTATGGAGGGTGTATTGCCAAGTTAAGTCAAATTGGATTGATTTTCCACCTCGATCCAGTATTTTGAGTACAGAACAATCAATGATTAAAAATTCGAGTGTCGACTAGTTTTTATGCGAATTGACTTAACTTGGAGCTTACTCATAAACTATAACTTATTGTTTCATAATATAATAAATAATTATTTAATTGTTTTTATGCAAGGTTTTTACAGGAATGCATGCAAAAACCTTGCATCTGCCTCAAACAAAATTATCTAAATATGAACTAATTTTTAGTAACTTTCTAATCTAGATTAATAAAGATATAATAAATCAATCAGTTAATGATTTATTTTTTTACGAGATATATGCAATGCTACTTTCTGAGTAAGCTCTATTTATCAAGTTTTGTGGATGCGTGAGTTGGGGTTGTTATTTGGTAATACAGCGCATGCCACAGCCGTAACACTGACTGCTTTTTTTTATCGGTTTAGCTGTCGGTGGGTATGCCTGGGGAAAGTGTGCTGAGAAATTAAATAATCCGCTGCGTACTTATGGCTACTTAGAACTAGGCGTTAGTTTAGCTGCGTTAGGTTATTTTTTTCTGGTTCTTGCCTATCAGCATATTTACTCATTCGTATTTTCCAGTTTCTCTGGCCAGGAAAATATTGCATTTACATCATCAAAATCACCGACAAGGTTACTATCTTCCATCCAGACGAGCTTATCGTTCTTAATTTCGTAGTGAATTAAATAATCGTTTTTTGACGGCTTTATTACATAATCGGTTTTATCTTGGCTTTGGGAGTTAACACTGCGCAGGTATTCCATAAGAATCAGCAAGAAGCGCCATTACGCCCGGTTTCTCAATAGTGATATTGCCCTGTTTCATTTCGATTGCACGCCATTCTGTTGGTTGAATGTTAGAATCCTCTAGCAGTTGATACCAAGTATGCACATAGCGATTTTCTTTAAAGACAACTTGACCTTTATGTGTAGAAATGCTGCTGTCCTGACCAACCCCACCTTCCAGATTCCAGCTATACCAAAATATTCTGCTGTTTCTCTATTGCTGGAACAAGATGCGATTGTTGAAGATAAGAGCAAAAAGAATAGAGTCAATTGATAACGTATCATTATGACGTGGCTCGGAACCCGGATAAGAGCGAAAGATTTGAAGTTTGAATTATAGAGGATTAGCAGTATATTCTTATATTCTAAATACAAACCGGTTTCTCTAAGAGATTCGTTGTGGCCCACTTAAAATATTATCATCATGACTTCAAAGCAATGGGAACCCCTTGTGCTGTTCAGCTTTATGCCAAAACCCATGTAAAAGCTAAACGTGCCGCTGAAAATGTGGTCGCAGATGTTGCTCGACTTGAAACTATTTATTCACGCTATCGTGATGACAGTTTTTTATCTGAAATTAATCGTGTTGCGGCAGTGGGCGGAAGTATTACAGTTGATGCTGAAACGGCTGGGTTGTTGGACTATGCGGCGACCTGCTATCAACAGAGTGATGGGTTATTTGATATTACATCTGGCCTCTTGCGCCAAGCGTGGAATTTTAAGTCGGGTAAAGTCGCAGATGAAACGGTGGTTAACAGTTTGCTGGAGAGAATTGGTTGGGACAAATTGCACTGGCAGTCGCCAGTTCTTGAGTTTCTGGTCGCCGGCATGGAAATTGATTTTGGTGGTGTCGTCAAAGAATATGCAGTTGATCGTGCAGCAGCACTCTGCATGGAGATGGGCATTCAGAATGGGATTGTCAATTTAGGGGGCGACATTAAAGTGATTGGCCCGCATGCTGATGGTAATCCCTGGCGAGTTGGGATTCGTCATCCACGTGATACCGGTGCAGTATTACAGACAATTGAGCTGCATGCGGGCGCGTTAGCCAGTAGTGGTGATTATGAGCGCTGCATTATGCTAAATGGGGTTCGGTACGGTCATGTACTTAACCCAAGAACCGGCTGGCCGGTTCGGCGTATGGCATCGGTGAGTGTTGTTGGTGATTTTTGTGTGGTCGCAGGTAGTGCCGCAACTATTGCTATGCTTAAAGAAGACAAAGGCCCAGAATGGCTAGTTGAACTGGGTTTGCCGCATTTGTGGGTTGATGTGAATGGCGAAGAAGGTGGCGGGTTAGCTACTTCAACAGCAGATTGCTGATTAATCGGTGACTCCTCTTAGTGCATCCGCTAGTTGCTCAATACCAATGGCCAATTTTTCACCTGTTATATAAGCATTGATATCGTTTTGTTTAACCTGGGCCTCAGTCAATGAGGCGAGGTTATTTAACTGGTGTGCTTCAAGATAACCGGCTGAACCCTTCATTCCATGAGCAATTGAACTCAGTGCTGCAGCATCTTTTGTGTGAATAGCACGACGAATGTCTGCTGGAGTCTCTTTGTAAGAGGATACAAAGGTTGCTGCCAGTGCCTTAATAGTACTGTCGCGGTCTTTGTAGCGTTTTTGTAAAGCTGCCCAGTTTATTATGGTGTCTGCTTCTAATTGTGTTTCTAAGGTGGAGGCATCATTAACCTCGGTAGTTTCCTTGGGTGAAGTTAATTTTGCTACGGTAATTTTTGTTGAAGTATGATGTTTAATCGCGGTTATTAAATTATCCATATCAACCGGTTTAGTGATGTGATCTACCATGCCCGCCGCTAAACAGTGACTTTTAACTTCTGATATCGCATGTGCAGTGAGTCCGATTATAGGTAGATCAGGATCAAGCTTAAGCGTCTCTTGTGTTAATTCATAACCATCCATGACAGGCATTTGGATATCCAATAATACAATGTCAAAAGTGTTTTTATCGGCTTTTTGCAATAGATTGAGCGCTTGCTGCCCATCATTGCGGAAAATGACATTGGCACCTTCTAGATCCAACATGTCTTTTAACACCATACGATCCGGCTCGACATCTTCAGCAACCAGTATGTTGATTCCTTTTAGGCGTTTGTCTTTGTTAAAGGGCATAGATTTTTGTGTTTCGTAATAGGTTTTGTTTGTGCCAGTGGTAATGTCGATACAAATTCACTACCAATCTTAAAGTGTTGCATTTTGAACTTGAATTCACTAGTTTGGTTCCAATTGTTTAGTTTGCTTGATAATCTTGAATCAATGGCCGAGGCAGATAAATTTTTGACTGATATTAATACCTTGCTACTCAGTTTAATTCTTTACATTATAAATAGCTGATTCATTATATTATCACCATGATGTTTGGAAGTTTTATATTACTTCTCGTGGCTAACGTTTGATCCTTAAAAATGAGGTGAAATTTATGGAAATATCTACAATTGTACTGTTGGTCATTCTGGCAATGCTTGTTTTTTATGCGATCAGTATTTTTAACAATCTGGTTAGTATGCGTAACCGCTATAAAAATGCATTTGCACAAATTGAAGTGCAGCTTAAGCGTCGTTATGATTTGATCCCAAATCTGATTGAGACTGCTAAAGGATACATGAAGCATGAAAGTGAAACTTTGGAGGCGGTGATTGCGGCACGTAATGCAGCAGCAAATGGTTTGGCTGCAGCGGCTTCTGACCCTAGTAATGCTGGTGCGATGAATGCACTTGCTGGGGCGGAGGGTGCGTTAGCGGGTGCGATGAGTAAATTCAACGTAGTGATGGAAGCTTATCCTGACCTTAAAGCGAATCAGAACATGATGCAGTTAAGTGAAGAACTCATCAGTACGGAAAACAAAGTTGCATTTGCTCGACAAGCTTTTAATGATCAAGTGATGGAATATAATACCTACAAGCAGTCCTTTCCACCGATGGTTTTTGCCAGTATGTTTGGTCATAAACAGGACGCATCGTTGTTAGAATTTGAAGATAGTACTGAGATTCAAGCAGCACCCAAAGTTTCTTTTTGATCTGTTTTATTCACTAAATTATGAATTTCTTTAAATTACAGGAACAAGCGCGGCAAAGCACAGCTAAGTTGGTCCTTATGTTTTCTTTGGCAGTGTTTTCGCTCATTTTATTGACCAATTTTCTGGCCATGTTTGCATTTGGTTTTGTAAACACGCAACAGTTAACTACGGAAAACTTTCAGCAACAATTTGACTGGAAAACTTTTCTGCTGATTGGTGCGGCTGTGCTGGTGACTATTCTGTTTGGAAGTTTATACAAGATCGGCAGTCTTGCAGGTGGGGGTGCAAAAGTAGCCGAAATGATGGGCGCCGAATTAATTGTCGATGGTAGTAACGACGTTAATAAACAAAAAGTTCTCAATGTTGTGGAAGAGATGGCCATTGCTTCGGGTTCGCCGGTGCCACCGGTTTATTTGTTGCACGAAGACAGTATTAATGCATTTGCGGCAGGGACTTCACCCAGTAATGCAGTGATTGGCGTAACTCGTGGCACCATTAAAAAATTGAGTCGTGATGAATTGCAGGGTGTCATTGCCCATGAGTTTAGTCATATTTTAAATGGTGATATGCGTTTAAATATCCGTTTGATTGGAATTTTGCATGGCATTTTAATCCTTGGCATTCTTGGTTATTACTTGTTGCATATTGGCGGGCGCTCTAGAAACTCTAGAGACAATGGCGGTGTGATGTTTCTCGCATTGGGTTTGGTTGTGATTGGTTACGGCGGCACTTTTTTTGGTAATATGATTAAAGCATCAGTCAATCGTCAGCGTGAATATTTGGCGGACGCATCTGCTGTACAATTTACGCGAAATCCAAGTGGTATAGCGGGTGCATTAAAGCGTATAGGTGCCGACTCTGTGGGTTCCACATTACAGAACCCTAATGCAGCTGAAATCAGCCATGCGTTGTTCGGTGAAGGCATCAAACATTCTTTCATTAATTTGTTTGCCACGCATCCGCCATTAGAGAAGCGGATTCGTAGTATAGAACCCAACTGGAATGGACAATTTGATTGCCCACCAATCGTTGAAACACGGGCAGATAAGTTACATCAGTCGCGCGATGAGCAAGTGAAAAAAGCCGTTGGTTTAATGGCTGGTGCAGCGGCAGTGATGAACAGTGAGGCGTTTGTTGACCGTGTGGGCCAGTTAAATGCCAGCCAAATTGAGTATGCTCAACAGATATTAAATGAGCTGCCAAATGAAATTAAACAAGCTGCACATGATCCCTATGCTGTGCGTGCGTTGATTTACTTTATGGTACTGGATAAAGAACCTGGTATGCGTCAACAACAGTTACAGTTTTTGGCCTCCGCCGCAGATGATGGTGTCTATGAAGAAACGATTAAGTTGGTTGAGAAATTTCCAGAGCTGGAATTAGTACATCGACTGCCTTTACTAGACATTGCATTATCGACGTTTCGTCAATTATCGAAGCGACAATATTTGTTATTCAAGGGGAATTTAAATGCCTTAGTGGCAATGGACACCAAGATTCATTTGTTTGAGTGGACGTTGCAGCGAATTTTATTTCATCATTTAGACGTGGCGTTTGCACAAGCAGTAAAACAAGAATCAAAACGATTACAGTTAGAACAAACACAACAATCTTGTGCTATCGTGATTTCGTTATTGGTTTATGCCGAGAAACAGCAAGGAATGCGTCAAGAAGATGTGTTCGCTGCTGCTAGAGAGAAATTAGACGGTTTAAATATAAAACTACTGCCAGTTGCTGAAGTTAACCTGAATAGCGTTGGAAAAGCATTGGATCAGTTAGCATGTCTCGCACCGTTGCAGAAACCTATATTATTAAAAGCCTGTGCAAAAGCCATTGTGGCTGATCAGCAAATATCTGCCGCTGAGGTTGAGTTATTCCGTGCAATTGCAGATTTAATCGATTGTCCAATGCCACCGCTGGTGGTTTGAGTATTTCCTCGTTAGCGCACCATTAAAATTTTATTCATTTGTAAAACTCTGTGACAAAACAAATCACTCCTTCTTCATCAGATGTTATTCCATTACCAGCCGCCGCGACAGAACAAGGCGATTTCGGTTATATCGGCCGCGACAGTGAAATGCATACGCTGAAACGTGTGTTGCAACAACAACCTCAAGCGGGGTTAGTTGTCCATGGTATTGCGGGTGTTGGTAAGACCACACTGATACAGGGTTATCTGCAGTGGTTGCAACAATCGGAGAATTTTAAAGCCAATATCTTCTGGTTTCGTTTCGATGAAATTCGTAGTTTTGAGTATGTTGTTAATCAAATGGTGGAGGGACTTTTTGGTGCGAATGTATTAGCTTCCTCGATGAAGCAGAAGATGGATAACTTATGTCAGGTATTCATACAAAATTCATTTATTCTTGTGTGGGATAACTTTGAATCTGCTGGCGGTACGTCGGATATGAATATCATGCCGCTGCTATCGGATGAAGATAGAGCGAAGTTTAAGGCATTTCTGCTGCGGCTACATAATGGCAAAACTAAGGTTATTATCGCCAGTCGTTCACCTGAAAACTGGCTGTCCGAGACAGAGTGTAACCGCCTACCTCTGGGCGGATTGCAAGGTAAAGACTGCCATCAATATTGTGATGCTGTTGTGCGTCATTTTGATATTGCTCTGGACGAAGACGATCCCGCTTACTGTGATTTAATGGAAAAATTACATGGACACCCTTTGGCGATGCGGGTGGTATTGTTGAAATTAGATGAGACACCCGTTGAAATTTTGTTGCAAGAATTTGAAGAAGATTTTGATACTGCTGAGCCAGATGATGATATCGCTTGTTTTGATGCGGCCTTGGGATTGTTAGAAACCAGTTTTCCTCCAGAATACACTGCCGTATTACAGTTTATCGGGCTGCACCAACGTTATGTACAATTGAATACGCTGACTGATATGATGAGAAACAGTGATCTGGTGACGGGTCAAATAACCATTAAGGGTTGTATTACTGTACTGGAACATGTGGGACTTTTGCACTTGCAAAAAAAAGATATTTATACCGTGCATCCTGCGTTGAATGGATATTTAAGGCGTCATCACCCCGCTGAAACTGCTGTATTAGGTGCTTTTGTTGATTTAATGGGGCATTTTTCGGATCATCTGGCGTCAAAAGAATTCAATGTGCAGCGAGCCCCTTTTTATATACACAGTGCGAACTTTCATTGTGCCTTGTTTCTGGCGAAGACACTGAATATGGACGGTCATATTGTCGCCTTGACGCAATCTCTAGCAGTCTTCGCTCAGAATAATCGGGATTTTGAAGGTGCGGCTCGCCTGTTTGAAAGCTTGGCTGGTCATTATAGCCAACATAATGATGATTTGGGATTAGTCAGTTGTTACCATCAGTTAGGTAGGATCGCTCAAGAACGACACGACTTTATGCATAGTGAGCAATGGTATCTTAGGTCTTTGACCATTAAAGAAGCGCAAGGTGACAAACATGGTATGGCCAATACTTATGCTCAGCTTGGGGCATTAGAAAGAATGCAACAACACTGGGTAAGTGCTGCAAAATGGTTTGTTAAGGCTGCAGTTACCTTCAATAATAATGATGACATGCAATCTGTTGCGCGTGTTGCTGATATTTATATGATGTTGTTGCAGCAAAGTGATGTGCAAACGCAGGGTGAAATAAAGCAGTTATGGAAACAGTCTGGTTTGGAGAAGCCTGTTGATTCGATGAATGGGCTGATAAAGCCATCGAATAAAATAAAGAAAAATTTAGGAAACTGAGAATGAAAGCCGCTAATTTGTTTTAAATTAGTTTCTAGTAATAACCTGAACTATAATTTGGACTTTGTAAGTACTACTATCCTTTGTACACTGTTTTTTTAGAATGACTTTTATAGGAACTACGATAGATGCTCAAATCATTTGACGTGGCAATAATTGGTGCTGGGCCTGGTGGCTATGTTGCTGCGATTCGTTGCGCGCAACTCGGTCTTAATACAGTGTGTATTGATGAATGGGAAAATGCTAAAGGTCGGCCAAGCCTGGGTGGTACCTGTCTTAATGTGGGCTGTATTCCGTCAAAAGCATTACTCGAATCATCTGAGAATTTTTATTCATCAATGCATAAATTTAAAGACCATGGTATTTCCATAAAAGGTGCGTCGGTCGATGTACCGGTAATGATTTCACGTAAGGATAAAATTGTCACGACATTCACTGCGGGAATCGCTTCCTTGTTTAAAAAGAATAAGGTGACTTCAATCCATGGTAAAGCAATACTGAAAAAAGAAGGCGATCAAACGGCGGAATGGACTATAGAGGTTAAAGATAAAAAGGGGACGGAAACAATTCAAGCAAAGCATGTCATCATTGCGACAGGTTCCACCCCTCGTCAATTACCACTCATTCCCATCGATAATGATCGTATTCTTGATAATACAGGTGCATTGGCATTAACAGAGATACCTAAGCGCCTTGGCGTGATTGGTGCGGGTGTGATTGGGCTTGAAATGGGTAGTGTTTGGCGCCGACTTGGATCTGAAGTAACGATACTTGAGGCTATGCCTGAATTTTTGATGGCAGCAGATCAACAAATTGCTAAAGAAGCTTATAAGATTTTTTGTAAAGAGCCAGGGTTGTCGATTCAAACAAAAGTAGATATCAAGAAAATTAAGACAACTAAGAAGAAAGGTGTGGTTGTTGAGTATATTGATGCAGACAATAATCCGCAAAAACTAGAAGTTGATAAGTTAATCGTGGCTGTGGGTAGAGTGCCTAATACAGCGGGCTTGGGTGTAGAGGACCTTGATGTTGAAACTGATGAGCGTGGTTTTATTATTGTCGATGATTATTGCCGCACTAACGTAACCAATGTCTATGCAGTCGGTGATGTGGTGAGAGGCCCCATGTTGGCACATAAAGCATCGGAAGAAGGTGTCGCTGTGGCAGAAATGATATCAGCAATAGAGAAGGGAGAAGAAAGGGAATATGAGCATGTGGACTTTAATACGGTTCCTTGGGTTATTTATACCTCACCTGAAATTGCGTGGGTGGGTAAGACAGAGCAACAATTGGAATCAGAAGGAATTACCTACAAAGTCGGTCAGTTTCCGTTTATGGCCAATGGTCGGGCACGTGCGCTAGGAGAAGCAGCTGGGTTTGTGAAAGTTTTGGCTGATGCGACTAATGATAGGATTTTAGGTGTTCACATGATGGGGCCGCATGTTTCTGAGCTGATTTCTGAAGCGGTTGTGGCCATGGCATTTTCAGCAAGCAGCGAAGACTTGGCTAGAATTATTCATGCACATCCATCATTATCGGAAACGCTACATGAGGCAGCTTTGGCTGTGGATAAACGGGCGCTACATATTTAGT
>JAJFJH010000080.1 GCA_021774155.1 Nitrosomonas sp. | reverse complement strand
CACTGGCGTTACTTACTTCGTCCGCCAGCTGCGCAAACTGCTCATAAACAATCGCCGCGTCTAATGGCTGATCCGCATTTGGACCGAAAATACTAGGAAAAAACGCTGGCTGGATTTTACCTAGCATCACGTTGCAATCGGTCACCGTTAACGGCCCACCACGACGATAACAAGCTGGGCCAGGATTCGCACCCGCACTGTCAGGGCCGACACGAAAACGTTTACCATCAAAATGCAGAATAGATCCACCACCAGCGGCCACGGTATGAATATGCATCATCGGGGTACGAATGCGCACACCCGCCACGGTGGTATCGAAAATGCGTTCAAACTCACCGTCAAAATGACTTACGTCAGTGGACGTGCCGCCCATGTCAAAACCAATCACTTTGCCGAAACCTGCTTGATGGGCTGTTTTGGCCATACCAACCACACCACCAGCCGGGCCGGAAAGAATGCTATCTTTACCTTGAAACAACCGTGCATTGGCAAGGCCTCCACTAGAACGCATAAACATCAGCTGCGTTTCACCCAGCGCACTAACGATGCCGTCTATATAGCGCCGCAAAATGGGCGAAAGATAGGCATCCATCACCGTTGTGTCACCGCGAGATACCAGCTTCATTAACGGGCTAGTTTGATGACTTACGGAAACTTGTGTAAAACCAATTTTCTTCGCCACATTGGCAGCCAACCGCTCATGCTGATGAAATCGATAACCGTGCATAAACACGATGGCAACGGCGCGAACACCGTCATTGAAAATTCGTTGCAGCTCAGTTTCTAACACTACCTCATCGAGTTTTTCCTGCACTTCACCGTTAACACCGATACGTTCATGTGCTTCAATCACTGTTTCATATAGCATTTCAGGTAATTGAATGTTCAGCTCAAAAATATGCGGGCGATTTTGGTAGCCAATGCGTAGCGCATCGGCAAATCCACGAGTCGTAACCAATGCAACCCGCTCGCCTTTACGTTCAAGCAATGCGTTAGTTGCTATGGTCGTGCCCATTTTGACGCAATCTAGCAAGTGGGCAGGTATCGGATCATTTGACGGAATACCCAGAATTCTACGAATCCCTTCCAATGCGGCATCCGGGTATTGCTCTGAGTTTTCAGACAATAATTTACGTGTAGCTATCTGACCTTCAGGAGAAAGTGCGGCAATGTCGGTGAAAGTCCCACCCCTATCAATCCAAAATTGCCATTTATTATTTTGTGTTGGAGTTTGGTTGTTACCATTCATAGAAAACTAAATCTCCATAACAAAATATTTATTCGAAGAGATTAGCTCGTCTTTGTTATAGGAAATTTAATGAGTTTGCCCGGGTTTTCAAGTTTATCTTTATTCTCCAATGCTTTTAACGCCAAAGGAAACTCTCTTTGTAATCGCGTCATAATCGCCGCTTGCTCTGCGCGGTAATAGATCGCCTCATAAGCCACAGACTGATCAAGCGCAGTACGCACTTGTGGTTTAAAATGATGCCATGCAATATCAATCCAGCACTTTCGTTCGCCATCAATAAACACGAATTCTTCCAAATCTAAAATTGCCAGGTATTGCATACTGCGGATTGGAACAAATAGATACGGATCCTTACAACGCGCCAACAAAGTTATTGCCAGGTTATAGGTGCTCGCAGGTAGGTGGCGTGGTTCACGACTGACTTCGTCTTCTCGGTCACAGGTTATTTCCATTTTTCAGCACTTAAAATCAACATTAAAATAATAACAAAATTAATACGGACAGCTCTTAAACTTAAACCCAAAATCATTTTGACTTGTATTAAGCATGGTAATTTTGTTGCATGGCAAGTTAATATACCCGACCTCAATCGCCGGTTCAATTATGATAACTATACTTTGCAGCAAAAATGCATAGAAATATTACTTACCATAATTAAATCTCGCAAATTTAACTGAAAAAATGACATTAAAAAACAAGCTATTCAGCGGTCTACTCTCTCGTCTAGGCCCAGGTTTACTCTACGCCGGTGCAGCTGTTGGTGTATCACACTTGGTGCAATCCACCCGTGCAGGTGGCATGTTTGGGTTTGAGCTGATTATCGCGATCGTCATTATTCATTTAATCAAGTACCCGTTTTTTGAGTTCGGTCCACGCTACACTGCAGCAACGGGCAGAAATTTACTGCACGGTTATAAGAAACTCGGCAAATGGGCGGTGTGGGTATATTTGACCATGACATTATCCACCATGTTCATTATTCAGGCAGCGGTCACCGTTGTGACAGCGGGGTTAATCACTTATATTTTTGGGCTTGAAGGACTGGGTGGGCATGACCCACAAATGGTAGCCGCTATTATCAGCAGTCTACTACTTCTAGTTTGTTTTACCTTATTAGTCGGTGGTCATTACGCTTTACTGGATAAGCTCGTCAAAGTCATTATTCTCGTGCTGGCCGTTACATCTGTTGCTGCGGTAATCTCACTACTGTTTGATAACCCAGGGCATTATGAATCTGCCACGGTTTTCTTTAGTTTCTCAGATACGGCGCATTTACTCTTTCTCGTGGCATTCTTGGGTTGGATGCCAGCACCAATGGACATTTCTGTGTGGCATTCTATCTGGTCTGAAAGTAAAAATGAGAACGATGGCAAAGTCGCCAGTATGAAAGCGGCCTTATTTGATTTCAGAGTAGGTTTTATCGGAACCGCATTGTTAGCTATCTGTTTCTTGCTACTGGGTGCTTTAGTCATGTATGGCAGTGGCGAGACATTTGAAACGGGCGGCGCTGCATTTGCTGGGCAACTACTCGGCATGTACGAGCAAGTCCTTGGCGAATGGGCTTATCCGATTGTCGCTGTTGCGGCACTAACCACCATGTTTAGCACCACTTTAACCCTGTTGGACGCCTTCCCTCGCACCATTGGCACGTCGCTGGAATTGCTGTTTCCTGAACAAATAAAACACCGCAATAAGCGCAAGACTTATTTGGTCTGGTTATTAGTGACCATCACTGGCACATTAATAATACTGTTCTTTTTCCTCCCTTCAATGGGCGGCATGATAACGGTAGCCACCGTCGTCGCATTTGTCGCCGCCCCTATTCTGGCATCATTGAATACCCTGGCAATC
>JAJFJH010000079.1 GCA_021774155.1 Nitrosomonas sp. | reverse complement strand
TTGCGTATCGCAACAGACAATTTTTCTGCGCTATTAGCATCTAGCAATACCGCATAGCGTGGTTGAAAAAGCTGACATTGCGCCAACATTTTATCGACACTTTTGTTAGCCGTTAGCGCAAAAACTTGAAATCGGTCTGGGTGGCGTGCAACGACATCTAATGTGCTTTCACCGATACTTCCTGTAGAACCAAGAATGGTTAGTTGGCGAATACTTTTCATAACTCAGCGGAATAAAAGAGGATAAAAGCTAACATGGCAACAGGAACTGTTGAAGTCAGTGCGTCAATACGATCTAATATGCCGCCGTGACCTGGCAGGATGTTACCGCTATCTTTCAAACCCGCCTGGCGTTTCATCATCGATTCAAACAAATCGCCAATAACACCTAGTACGGTGAGTACAAGCAATAATGGGATTAGAAAGGTCGACAAGGACTCATCATTTGTCATCTGATGCCAGATGAGTGCATAGATAAACACGGCTAGTAGCGCACCAACGACACCTTCCCATGTTTTACCGGGGCTAATACCAGCAGCGAGTTTATGTTTTCCAAAAGCACGCCCAGAAAAATAGGCAGCGGTATCTGCTATCCAAACAGTTGCCATAATTCCAAGTAATAACGCCGGGCTTATTTCTCGCAACTGATACAATGCAAGGCAGGTTGGCAAAAGAACCAACCAACCAACCACCATCAAAACAATGGGGGTTTTAATCGGCTTAGTTGATCTTAAAAGCAAAGGAACGACGAGTACCCAAAACACAAATGATAAGCTATAGATAAATGTAAACAGTGGCGTGTAATGATCACCAGTAATTGACTCGCTCAGTAGAAACAATAATTCACCACCCATTAGGGCTGTAAGTAACATGAAAATTATGGCATTACCTATGGAAAAAGCGGCCAATTTACACCATTCTCGCGCCCCTGCTACTGTTAAAGCCAGTAATAAAGTTGCCCAGAAAATTGGTTGGAAATATAGTAATGCTGCAAGAAATGTGGGTAACAAGATAGCTGCGGTAATAATACGAGTTTTAAGCATTAAACGAAGGTGCCTTGTGGAGGTTCACGCTAATTGATGGAAGTTGGCTTACGCATCACTTTTGACAACAACTTCAGAAGGCTTATGAGTCGCAGGTTGCAGAACCTGCTCACTTGTACGTCCAAACCGACGCTCTCGTTGTTGGTAAGAATGAATGGCTTGGTCCAGCGCATGGACATCAAAGTCGGGCCACAGGGCATCGGTGAAATATAATTCGGTGTATGCCAGCTGCCATAATAAGAAATTACTTATACGACATTCGCCGCCTGTACGAATAAATAAATCAGGTTCGGGCGCGTAACTCATGGCAAGGTATTGTGTCAGATCTTCTTCTTGGTAATCTTCCAGTGACTTTTTCTGCTGGGCTATCATTTTCTTGGTTGCTTGTAAAATATCCCATCGCCCACCATAATTTGCTGCTATGGTAAAGGTAAGCCGCGTGTTATTAGCTGTCAAACTTTCACCGTCACTGATAAACCGAATTATTTTTGATTCAAATTTTGATACGTCTCCTATGACTTTAAAACAGATATCATTTTCATGAAGCTTAGCGACTTCCTGTTCTAATGCGCCAACAAACAATTGCATCAAAAATGACACTTCATCTTCCGGCCTGCGCCAGTTTTCACTACTAAAAGCAAATAACGTTAAATACCTTACACCACGCTCAACACAAGCTTTGATAACGTCACGTACTGCCTCAACACCCTGTTTATGGCCAGCGACGCGCGGCATTAAGCGATTCTTTGCCCATCGACCATTACCATCCATGATGATGGCAATATGTTGCGGAACAATATTGGTTTTAGGTGTTTCTCGAGTTGAGTTTAGACCTTTCGGCATATTAAACAGCCATTAATTCGGCTTCTTTCACTTGCAATAGTTTGTCAACTTCCGCGATATAGTGATCAGTTAATTTTTGAATCTCATCTTGGCCTCTACGTTCATCATCAGTTGAAATCTCTTTCTCTTTCTCTAAGTCTTTTAATTGCGTATTTGCATCGCGTCTGGTGTTTCGCATTGCAACGCGCACAGACTCTGCTTCTTGTTTGACTATCTTAGTTAGATCGCGCCGACGTTCTTCGGTCAAAGGCGGCATGGGCACACGAACCATTTCGCCAACTGACATTGGATTTAATCCAAGATCAGAGTCACGAATGGCTTTTTCAATGCCGCCCATCATTTTCTTATCCCATGGGATGATACCAATTGTGCGCGCATCAGCCAAAGTAACATTGGCAACTTGGCTAAGTGGCGTCGGCGATCCATAATAATCAACCGTGATATGATCTAACAAGCCAGTATGTGGCCGCCCACTTCTTACTTTACTCAAGTCAGTCTTTAAAGCTTCCAGACTTTTCTGCATTTTCTGCTCAGCAGTTTTTTTTACATCGGCAATCATAAAAATATCCCGTTTGTATCTTTGTAATTGGAGCGTTGTGAGCTCAGAAATCAAACAGTGACAAAGGTTCCTTCATCTTCCCCCATCACAATTCTTCTAAGTGCCCCCGTTTTAAAAAGACTAAACACATTGAGCGGTAATTTCTGATCTCTACATAGTGTTAAAGCTGTTGCATCCATAACCTGCAAGTTTTTAGTAATGGCTTCATTGAAAGACAGCTTTTGATAGCGAATTGCATCAGGGTTTATTATTGGGTCGCTGGTATAAATGCCATCGACCTTCGTCGCTTTGAGAACAATATCGACATTCATTTCCATGCCACGCAAAGCAGCAGCCGTATCTGTTGTGAAAAAAGGGTTGCCCGTACCTGCCGCAAAAATAAGTATATTGCCTTCCTGTAAATAACGTATAGCTTTTCCGCGAATATATGGCTCAACAATTTGTTCAATATTCAAAGCAGATTGTACGCGCGCCACTAACCCGCTTTGCTTCATAACATCTCTTAATGCCAGCGCATTCATGATAGTGGCCAGCATACCCATATGATCCGCAGTAACGCGCTCAATGCCGTCATTTGCAGACTGCATGCCACGAAAGATATTGCCGCCACCAACAACAATGGCTAATTCGACGCCTAGCTGTTTGATTTCATTTATTTCAGCGACAATATGCTGCATCACCGCGTGATTAATACCATAGCTGTACTCACCCATTAGGGCTTCGCCAGAAATTTTTAGCAGGATGCGTTTATATGCAGTCATTAACCGACTATGATGCCTTATTTGCGTTGACTTGTTCCTGCTGTGCTTTTACTTCAGCAGCAAAATCCTCAGTCTTTTTCTCAATACCTTCGCCAACTACAAACATTGAGAAACCATTAACTTTTGCTGATTTCTCATCCAATAACTTTTCTATTGTTTGGTCTGGATTTTTAACGAAAGGCTGGCCAAGTAAGGTCACTTCTGCGAGGTACTTAGCAACACGTCCCTCTACCATTTTTTCAACAATATTGGCCGGCTTACCACTCTCAGCTGCTTGTGCAACAAATATCTGGCGCTCGCGCTCTAATAATTCAGCTGACACTTGATCTTTAGAAACGCAAATAGGCTTACTCGCCGCAATATGCATCGCCAAGTCTTTTCCTAGTGCTTCATCACCACCAGCACTGTCGACCAAGACGCCAATCTTTGTGCCATGTAAATAACTAGTTAGGCGTCCTTCAGTAACATGGTGGGCGCATCGGCGCACCGAAATATTTTCACCGAGCTTCATAACTAATTCTTTACGACAGTTTTCCACTGTTTCGCCGTTTGGTAGTTTTGCGTCACCTAGTGCAGCAGTATCAGTTAGTTTTTTGGCAACAACTAATGCTGCAAGATCATTAGAAAATTTTATGAAATCCTCATTTTTAGCGACAAAGTCTGTTTCACAATTGACTTCAACTAGTGCCGCTGCTTTATTCCCAACTGAAATATGTGCACCAATAACACCTTCGGCAGCAATTCTGCTTGCTGCTTTACTTGCTTTGGCGCCACTTTTAATTCGCAGCAAATCCTCCGCTGCTTTAATATCACCACTGGCTTCTACTAAAGCTTTCTTGCATTCCATCATGCCGAGCCCTGTTAATTCACGAAGCTCTTTCACCATACTCGCGGTAATATCCGCCATATCTACTCCAGACACTAAATTATTCTAAAAATCTTTGATGCTTCTTAACTTGCGTGGCGCAACCAAATATAGAGAAGTAACTATTTCCCTATATTTATATTTGTAAAATGCTAGCTGGCTGCTGCTTCCTGACTCATTTCGACTATTTCCTGAATGGATTGATTACGCCCCTCAAGAATCGCATCTGCCACGCCACGTGCATAAAGACGTATTGCCTGACTTGAGTCGTCATTACCTGGAATCACATATTGCAGACCTTCTGGGTTATGGTTGGTATCAACCACGCCAATCACCGGAATACCGAGTTTCTTCGCTTCAGTAATCGCACCTTTCTGGTAACCAACATCAATGACAAACATAGCGTCTGGTAAACCTTTCATATCTTTTATACCACCCAGGCTGCTATTAAGCTTGGCTAATTCACGCTGAATATCTAGCGCTTCTTTTTTAACCAGTTTGTCCAACGTACCATCTTGCGCCATCATTTCCATGTCATGCAGGCGTTTAATAGACAATTTAATGGTCTTGAAGTTAGTCATCATTCCACCGAGCCAACGCTGATCAACGTAAGGCGAACCACTACGTAGTGCTTCTTCTCGAACAATGTCGCGTGCTTGACGTTTAGTGCCAACAAACAATATAGTCGATTTATTTGCGGCTAATTGTTGTACATGCTTCATTGCATCCTGATACATCACCATCGTTTTTTCCAAATTGATGATATGGATTTTATTGCGCTGCCCAAAAATATAGGGTGCCATTTTTGGATTCCAGAAACGAGTTTGATGTCCGAAATGAACACCCGCCTCTAACATTTGTCGCATCGTGACCGACATAAATTCTCCTTTAAGATTAAGCCTCCACCCACCATGACAACCCGATATATCGGGCGCATCTTATTTGATGAGTGTGTGTATTTAATTTACGGACACGAAACTCCCCCACCGTAACCATAAATTATCTCAGCATTATAGCATGTTCCAGCACCTACTCAAGGCAGAATAGACCATAGATAACAGGGACGCCGGCAACTATGAAAAAAAGAAATAACATGCTGTATTGCTATTAATAAATCTGCCTTCAGGGGATTCCACGGCAAGCAAGAAAATACAGAGTTGACGCAACTAAACCTAAAGGGGTGTCTAGTTAACCGCCGACTTTACTTTTTAGACGATCAATATCGCTAATGTGTATGTGTTTGTTGCTAACTGTAATGATGCCCTCTTCCTGTAGCTTGGAAAAAGCACGACTTACGGTTTCCAACTTAAGTCCTAAATAACTTCCTATTTCTTCTCGTGTCATACGTAAAATAAAATCCGAAGAAGAATAACCTCGTTTAAAAAAACGACGCGATAAATTCAACAAGAAGGTAGCCAAACGTTCTTCTGCTTTCATGCTGCCAAGCAACATCATCACACCATGATCCTTTACAATTTCGCGGCTCATTATTTTATGAAAATGATGCATTAATGGCGGAATATTTCGACCCATTTCTTCAAGTTTAGTAAATGGAATTTCGCATACCTCACTATCTTCTAGCGCAATGGCATCACAAGTATGTTGTTCGGTACTAATCGCATCCAGCCCGATTAATTCTCCCGTCATATGAAAACCAGTCACTTGCTGACGACCATCTTTTTCTAAGACGCAAGTTTTAAAGAACCCCCTGCGTACCGCGTAAAGTGACTTGAAGCTTGAACCTGCTCGATGCAAATATTCGCCACGTTTAATCTGACACTTATGATTGACTAAATCACCAAGAGCCTCGACTTCTGGCTCATCAAGGCCCACGGGCAAACACAGCTCTCGCAAGCTACATGTCGAACAATTCGGTTGTGCGTGTGAAGTTTTAAGAGGCTTTGGTGTCAAAATGTCTGGTAACACTGCATTTCTCAAATAAGAAAATTACGCTTCATTATTCCTTGTGTTGACATGGATCAAAACAAGAAAATCCCATTGCAGGCATCATTTTACCGGCTTTATCGTAAAAAAGGGCATTCTTGAAGTGAAAGTTTAAGTAACAACCGAATAATTAATTGGTGTTACTTTAATGGTTATTTAATCTTGTATCGTTGACCTATCAATGCTACACGAATATGAGAGACGTCTTTGTGTATTCACAACACCCTATTGGAACGCTTGAAGTTGATATCGATGTTATTCGTCATTTTGACATTAAAACGCCGAACTATCCGCTGTACCCAAGCATTGATTATTTTATAGACGCCTTTGATGCATCCGTCCATGCAAACTGGGCTGACAATCGCAAAATCGGGGGCACTCGTCGACCTTTATCTATTTATGTGCACATCCCATTCTGCAGATCGTTATGTTTTTATTGCAAATATAATCATATTATTACAAACAAGAAAGCCAATATAGAAAAATATACCAGCTTTCTTTTACGCGAAATAAAATTACAAGAAAAGCTATTCCAGAATGATACTTCTGTAGAACAAATTTACTTTGGTGGCGGAACGCCTTCCATACTAAATGATGATCAGCTGTGTCGAGTGATGAGCGGAATCTATCAACATTTCAGCCTCACACAAAATGGAGAATGCACGATCGAAGTCGACCCGCGCTTTACAAAAAATGACTCGATATCAATACTAAGGGAAATAGGCTTTAACGGCATTACTTTGAGTGTGCAAGATTTTGACTCTGAGGTACAAAAAGCTGTACATCGCAATCAGAATGAAGATGATACGTTGCGCATCGTACATGGCGCACAACAGGAAAAATTCAAGTCAATCAACATTGATCTAGTCTATGGCTTGCCCAAGCAAAGTATCGATAAGTTTGACCGAACACTAGAAAAAATTATTAATGCACGTCCCAACAAAATTTCTTTAGTAAACTACATGCACTTGCCTGAAAAATTTAAGGCACAGAGACATATTAAAGTAAAAGATTTACCGTCAACCGAAACCAAACTAGAAATCATTCGGCATGCCATTAGTCAATTAACAAAAGATGGGTATGTCCACATTGGCGTCAATCATTTTGCAAGACATGACGACAAGTTAGTTGTCGCGCTACAACAAGGTCGGCTTTATCGTAATTTTCAAGGCTACTCGACACACGTTGATTGCGACCTAATTGGATTAGGAGTCTCTGCGATTAGTAGTATTGGGCCAACCTACAGCCAAAATTACTGCGACCTTGATCAGTATTATGACAAACTAAAACAAAACACGCTGCCCATCATGCGTGGCCTGGAATTAACAACTGACGATTTATTACGGCGTCTAGTTATGCACATGTTGATGTGTAATTCTTTACTATCATTCGAATCAATAGAAACCGCATTCCCCATAGATTTCAAACACTATTTTGGAACAGAGATGGCTGAACTATTGGAATATGAAAAATCAAGTTTAATAACGTTGGGTGATGAAGAAATAACTGTCACACCAAAAGGGAGGTTGTTAATTTGTAATATATGTATGGTTTTTGATAAGTACCAGAGAAAACACAATGAACGACGCATCATCACAAATACAATATAGAACCTGCTACGCCTGAGAGTCTGTTCAGGCTCCCAGGCGTAGCAGGAAATCTTTATTGAGCCGCGCTATTTGCCAATATATATTCAGCTAAACGATCTGCCGCATCGCCCTGAATATTTGGAAAAGCAGTCATTCTCATGCTTCCTGACTGTACTTTATTAATAATCGCATCTTTATTCGCCATTCCTTCACTGATTATAATCGCAACATCAGCATTTACTGGCTTATGACATTCCGTACAAGCGGTAGAAAATATTTGTTCACCACTAGTATCTGCTGCAGGCGTGTAATCACTGCCACTTCCGCAGCCAAGCAAAACAGCCAACACGGAAACGCCAAATACTAAATTCAATTTTTTCATTTTAAAGCTCCAATTTATTTTACTAAAAACAATGCAACCTCTAACGCGGCTGTTTAATAAGATATCACTAACCTTAGTTTATGCCCAGAAATTTAACCTAACCCAGGGTTATGGCAACCCAGCAAATTATGAGTTCATGTCTTTCTAGATGCCAGCGCCTTACATTTTTTGTCTCCAAGAATTTCTTTAACGACAGAAATGCACATTAACACCATCACCATTGAAAAGGGCAATGCACCAATAATCATGGCTTTTTGCAAAGCCTCCAATCCACCATTACCGACAATCAACAGCGTGCCAATAACCAACGTGAGAATCATCCCCCAAATAAGCCGATGCCTAATCGCCGGCTGTCGACCGCCGCCCGCCATAATCGTATTAAGAACGAATACGCCTGAATCCGCCGAGGTAATCAGGAAAGTTAGAATCAACACCACGGCCAGTGCAGAAATTAGGTTAGCCATCCCGCTGGAGAGCAACACATTTAGTGTTTCAAATAATTGTGCAGATGGCGCCGCATCAATGATTCTGCCACTAGCTAGCCCAGCCAGCTCAAGATTAACCGCCGTCCCGCCTAATAAGGCCATCCAAACAAAACACATGGCGGCAGGTGCAAGCATGGCGCCAAGTACGAATTCACGAATTGACCGGCCCCTGGAAATGCGTGCAAGGAATAAACCAACAAATGGCGCGAATGCTATCCACCACGCCCAATACATTATGGTGCCGCTTTCTTGCCAATCACCCAACGGCGTATTTAATTCAAATACTTCAAATGAAGTTGCAGGCAAAGTTAGAAGGTAATCAATCAATGCGTTACCATAAAGTTTAAGTGAAAATATTAACGACCCAGAAAACAAAAAAACTAACAACAGAATCAACGATAGTCCTAAGTTAAGATTGCTCAGATATCTAATCCCACGCCCAATCCCCGTTGCCGCTGAGATCGTTGATAAAAGCATGACTATTATCAACACAGTCATAAGCGAGACTTTCGTTGGCGCTGGATTTGCTCCAGAAGACATAATCCAATCTATTTCAATTAAATTATCAAAACCAGTAATCAACTGACTGATGCCGTAACCAATTGTTACAGCCACACCGAGTAATGTTGCAATAATTGCAGTAATATCTAAGAGGTGCCCAATGTAGCCATTCAAGTACCGCCCAAATAGTGGCGCCAGAGATGAACGCACAGTTAATGGAAGATTACGTACATGAGAGAAATACGCCATACTTAAACCAACAGCCACATAGATTCCCCATGGGTGGAGGCCATAGTGTAAAAACGCATAGCGAAATGTTGATTGGACGGCTTCATCAGTGTATGGCTCAATATTGCCTTTAATAATTTCTGGATTACCGCCAAAATGCCAAAGTGGTTCCGCTGTAGAGAAAACCATCAAACCGATACCCATGCCTGCGCTAAACATCATGGCAAACCATGAGAAATTAGAAAACTCTGGTTTCTCGCCGGGTTTACCTAGCGTTAATTTTCCAATTGATGGGACAATCGCCATCCCAATACAAAACACGAGAAAAAAAGACACCACATAAATATAATAGATATTAAAGGTGTTTAACAACGCGACATTGATAGCACTTAGAACAGACAGTGCTTGAGCTGGAACAATTGCCGCCCATAAAACAAGCCCGATGATTAACACCTTGCTGCTCATGGTGATGAATTTATTCAGCCCCTTGTAAAAACCTGTCTTTGCAAGCTCAATCTGAATGTTTTCAAATAATGGTTTAATGCGACTACCCTTCCTTTTCTATCCAGCATGAATTGATTCTTGACACTTTTTTGACATCTCCTATGATATTCTCCGCAACGGAGTAATGAATCATAGAGATTCATCTTTCAATGACGTTAATTTAGCGGTTAAGTGTCTATTTGAAAAGAAAACAGATCAAGCAATGTATCTTATATTGCCTACGATAAATTATTACGCCTTGAGATTAATAATTTAACGTAAAACTTACAAATCTAATTCTTCTAGTAAAGGAAAGTAAATGTTTAAAAGACTAAATATACTGATTGCATCATCTGTCATTGCACTTGCGCTCAGCAACCCGGTTGTTGCTGACGACACAGTGGAAGATTTTCAAACTTGGGGAAATATAACTGCCACGGGCAGCTTCTCTTCCAACCCAAAAATCAAATGGTGGCTTGAAGGCCAGGGTCGTTTTGGTAATGATTCTTCAAGATTTTCTCAAGGTATTATCCGCCCAGGTGTTGGTTATGCCCTTAATGAAAAAACAACTGTTTGGTTGGGTTATGCTTGGGTTCCAACCAGCTTCCCATTCGCAGGTCAAAGCCCATTTAATGAGCACCGGATTTGGCAGCAATTATTGTGGTCTAACGCTTACTCATTCGGCTCAATCATGAGCCGCACCCGTATGGAGCAACGAACCTTTGATATCCAAGGCAGTACGGACGTTGGTCATCGTTTCAGACAACTTCTTAAGTGGACTGTCCCAATGCCAGCCGTATCGCCAAAAGTCAGCTTTGTCCTGCTTGACGAAATCTTTATTAATTTGAATAACGTTGATACTGGTGCCAGGAGTGGATTTAATCAAAACCGTATATTTGCTGGTTTTGCTTATAAAGTTAGCAAAGTTGCTACTGCCGAGATTGGTTACATGAATCAATACTTTAACCGTCCAAGCAGTCCGCGCCCTGACCAAATGCAACATCTATTGGCTATCAACTTATTCTTAAACTTCTAGAATAAAATACATCAATTCGATTTGGGCGCATTCTTAGAGTCAAAGGATAGCGCCCAATTATCAGTTGTCGCCAGAGATCCTTCCGCTCGGTTTGTTTAAAACCACATCATCGTTGTTCATGTAAATTCCTTAGATTTCTTCATCTAAACCTGACTTTTTAACTCGTTTCAACTATTATATCGCTCCTTATTTAAAGACGAGTGTCGTGCATGAGTGAATTTAGGCTGGGTCAACGCTGGATATGTGATGCTGATTTGCAATTAGGCATAGGCATCATCCAGGCGGTCGAAGGCCGAATGGTCAGCATCTTTTTTAAAGCCGTTGGTGAAACGCGCGCCTACGCGAAACAATCTGCGCCATTAACAAGAGTTATATTCTCAGTGGGCGATACCGTAACCAGTGATGAAGACTGGACATTAACCATTGAGTCAGTCGAACACCATAACGGTTTGTTAACTTATTTTGGTGTTGATCAGGACGGTGAGTCACGCCATCTAGAAGAACTGCAACTTGCCAATTTTATCCAGTTTTATCGCCCGACTGAGCGCCTATTTAATAGCCATGTTGATTCAGATAAATGGTTCCAAGTGCGCTATGAAACCTTGCGGCGGCAGCAACACCTCACTGACACAACGTTACATGGCTTAACGGGCTGTCGCACCAGCCTTATTCCACATCAACTCTACATCGCCCATGAGGTTGCAAACCGCCATGCGCCTCGTGTGTTATTAGCTGACGAGGTAGGTTTAGGAAAAACCATTGAAGCTGGTTTAATTCTACACCATCAATTATTAACTGAGCGTGCTAACCGGGTACTTATCATTGTGCCCGAGACATTGATTCATCAATGGTTAGTGGAAATGCTGCGGCGTTTCAATCTTCATTTTAGTGTCTTTGATGAGGAACGTTGCGATGCCATTGAAGAGAGTAATGACCAAGAAAATCCTTTTCAT
Source organism: Nitrosomonas sp. (assembly GCA_021774155.1). Classification (GTDB taxonomy): domain Bacteria; phylum Pseudomonadota; class Gammaproteobacteria; order Burkholderiales; family Nitrosomonadaceae; genus Nitrosomonas. The sequence goes on along the minus strand of JAJFJH010000079.1, from coordinate 285 downwards.
AGTGAACAATTAGTCCTTTGCAGTCTTGATTTTCTAAAACATGACACTGAACGTTTTCAGGCTGCGCTAGCCGGCGAATGGGACTTGTTGATCGTAGATGAAGCGCATCATCTAGAATGGTCAGAGAAAACCGTTAGCCCCGAATATGCGTTGATCGAACAATTGGCGCAGCAAACTAAAGGTGTGCTTTTGTTAACGGCGACACCCGAACAATTAGGAAAAACCAGTCATTTTGCTCGATTGCGTTTACTTGATTCTGATCGATTCTCTGATTTTGAAACATTT
>JAJFJH010000078.1 GCA_021774155.1 Nitrosomonas sp. | reverse complement strand
CTGGTAATCAAAAATTAACGTGTTATAGCCCAGCCGGTGAAACATCGGTAAATAATCCATGCGATGAGAAATATTGCCGGCATTGCCATGAAAAAACAATATGGTTGCTTTTGCTTCGGGCGCGGGGACATACCAGGCGTGCAGTGTTTCATTATTTGCAGTGTCGATTTCAACTGATTCATACACCAAGCCTATTTGATCGGGCGTACTCACAATCTCGCGCCCAGGTTCTGGAAAATAAATCAGGCGAGATTGCGCAAGGTATACCAGCAGAACCAGACCTAGGTAGGCGACTAATATGGTAATGAGTAAATTAAATAGCATTCGCATGGCGTTTTCACGGTTTTTGCAAATTAATCACAATATCTGCACCCAGTTCGTCAGCAATAAATGCGGAATCACTAAATTCAGGAAAACCAAAATGTTGTTCTGGGTTGTTGGATAAACCAAATGGTTCAGCAGGCGTCAAGTTCCAACGTCTGTTGATTTTTCGGTTGCCATCTTTATCATGGTAAGCCGCGACTGCATAAGTTCCTGGTTCTTCATGATTAAAGCAAATGATATGTTGCCCCTCGGTGGCAGGTACACGGATACGGCGTTTGCGTCCTTTCTTGTTTAGAAAATACTGAGGGTTGTCATAAAGCTCGACACTCAATATGCCATTTGAACCCACGTCGTTAACGGTTACGCGTATTTGTGGAATGTCTATGCTGCATTGATCTGCTGCTTCATAAGGGCGAATATCCAATTGCTCTGATGCTAATACAGGCGTTGAAGCTAAAAGGCCGGATATGCAAATGACGGCTAGCTTAGGAAGCTTTATTAATGGGGTATTTAAGTTTAATTGATGGTGTTTGATTGTCATGGCGTTGGTTAGCTGTTAGTGAATTGGTGGTTTTCCGGAAAAACAAAAAATAGAGGTTGTAGAAAACGAAGCAGCATAAATTTGATTTTAGACGACAACTACCCCGGCATCTGTCGGTTATTAATTTTAGCGCAATAATCTTATAAGTATGTAAAAAAGCCATGCTCTGCACTGACGCGTAGAACATGGCTTAATGAGATTGCTGCGATATCGTTGAACTAGGTAGCTGGCACCATGGTGCCACGCATTTTTTGAATAGCTTTAGCTTCAATTTGACGAATACGTTCTGCTGACACACCTAGCTCACCTGCTAAGTCATGTAATGTGGCGGCAGTGTCTTTTTCTCGTAACCATCGTGCTTCAATAATATGACGACTACGCGCATCTAAACTGGCTAGCGATTGCTCTAAACTTTCACCTTGTAGGCGTTCATTCTGTTTTGCTTCTAATTCTTGTGATGGTTCTGTTCCATTCGTTAAATAAGTGCTAGGGCCATATGAGTTGTCGTCATCCTCGTCGGTCAGTGGGTCTAGTGAAATATCACGACCACTGAATCGAGTTTCCATTTCGACGACTTCTTGAGGTTTAACCCCCAGTTTCTCCGCAACTGCATCGACCTCGGTGGGTGTCAGAGTTTCTAGGCCTTTTTTCATGCTGCGTAAATTGAAAAATAATTTACGTTGTTGTTTGGTCGTGGCAATTTTGACTAATCGCCAGTTACGCATAATAAACTCATGCATTTCGGCTTTAATCCAGTGTATGGCAAACGATACCAGACGTACACCGCGCTCTGGGTCAAATCGCTTAACGGCTTTCATTAAACCAACGTTACCTTCTTGAATCAAGTCAGCTTGTGGTAGGCCGTACCCTTTATAGCCTCGTGCGACAGAGATTACGATACGAAGATTAGATAAAATTAGTTTCTGTGCGGCTTTAATATCGTCCTCATCTCTCAAGCGCCGCGCTAATCTGACCTCTTCATCCTGAGAAAGTATAGGAAATACATTGGCGGATTGCGTGTAGTTTTCAATGCTCGTGCCCATTGATGGCAATGTTAAAGCTAAAGTCATAATGTGCTCTCCTGATCTCAATAATATGCCTGCTCGTCAACAATCTATACGAGCATTTTAGCACTCTGCCAATGAGAGTGCCAATATAACCGGAAGGTTCCCTGGCGGAAATAAATAAATAGGGGTTATTTAGGCTCTATTTTCCAAAGATAGCTGGCGACTGACATACGGGCACCAAGCCATCCCAGCCATGAAGAAAATAACAATAGGCTGATGCTGTCTTTAAAATCAAGGTGTTTTAACTGAAAATTAGCCGTATAAAGCTCGGCGAGATCAGCGAGTTCGTCATTCATCGCTTGAACACCAATAATTATGATTAACCAAGCGGTTAATCCGCCGGCCAGTCCTTGAAGTGCGCCAAAATATAGGAACGGGCGTTGTATAAAACCATCGGTTGCACCGATGAGTTTTGAAACTTCAATTTCTTCCCGTTTAGTGAGGATTTGTAAGCGAATGGTATTAAAGATGACCATCACCAAGGCGACACTGAGTAAGGTGGCTAACATGGCAACAGCAAGTCGACCAATATTTAGTATGGCATCTAATCGTTTGGCCCAATCTGAGTCAAATTGAACATATTCGACGCCTAGCCAGCTTTGCATGGTGGTGCGTAGTTGTTCTAGCTCATTTGCTGATGCATGTTGGCTGGTAACAATAAAGGCATGAGGTAGTGGGTTGTCGCCAATATTACCGATGACACGTGCTAGGTCATTATTTTGTGCGAGTTGTTTTAAGGCTTGGTCTTTAGGAATAAACTTGAAGCTATCAATCAGCGCTTGCTCTTCTAGGTTTTTCTTGATTGCAAGCATTTGATTTTTGTTGGCGTCAAGTCTGAGGAACAAGCTTAATTGCGGTGCACTGCCAATGGCCCCAGAATGAAACTGTATATTTTCCAGCAAGGTGTAAACACCAACGGGCAAACTGAAAGCAATGCCGATGACAATAATACTGAGTGCGTTTGTGAAAGGTGTGCGTATAAAATGTTTGAGTGTCAGAACAAGAGCTTGCCAGTGTTGTGTCAACCATGCGTTCATGTGGCAAGTTGTCCTTGGCTGAGTGCCAGGATGCGATGTGGTGTGTTTTGCAATAGGTTTTTATCATGTGTGGCGATTAATATCGTGACGCCCACTTGATGGAATGAGGTGAACATGTCCATGATGTCTCTTGCGTAATCCATATCAAGATTTCCTGTCGGCTCATCGGCAATCAATATTGATGGGCGATGAACCACTGCACGTGCAATACATAGTCGTTGTCGCTCGCCTCCAGAGAGTGTGATAGGTTGTGCTTTTTCTCTTTTTAATAGCCCGACCTTATCAAGTGCTGCACGAACACGTCTAGCAGCCATTTCGGCATTAAAGTTGCTGATTTGCAATGGGAGCATGACGTTATCAAACACATTGCGATCAAATAGGATTTTGTGATCTTGAAAAACCAGCCCAATATTTCGGCGCAAGAAAGGAACTGCGCTTCTTTTGAGTTTGCTGATATTTTGCCCGTTCACTGTAATGCTGCCAGATGTTGGGCGTTCGATGGCGGCAATGAGTTTTAGTAGGGTACTTTTACCGGCACCAGAGTGTCCGGTGATATAGACCATCTCACCGGATTCAATGGTGAAGGCAATATTTTTTAACGCATCGAAACCGTCAGGAAAACGTTTGTAGACATTATTGAAACTAATCATGATGTTAACAAATAACCTTAATCAAATAAAGCCTCCACAAAATCTCTTGCATCAAATGGTCTTAGATCATCTAGGCCTTCACCCACTCCAATAAAACGTAGTGCTGGTGGATTCACGGGATATTGTCCCGCAATAGCGGCAATAACGCCACCTTTGGCAGTTCCATCAAGTTTGGTGAGTACCAGGCCAGTCACCCCTAACGCTTCATCAAAGGCTTTAACTTGCGTAACTGCATTTTGTCCAGTATTCGCATCTAAAACCAATAATACTTCATGCGGTGCATCTGGAATGGCTTTGCGAATGACGCGTTTTACTTTCTTGATTTCTTCCATCAAATGTAATTGGGTGGTTAGTCGCCCGGCAGTATCGGCTAAAACAATATCAATCCTGCGCGCTTTGGCTGAATTTACTGCATCAAATATGACTGCAGCGGGGTCACTCTTTGCGCCTGAATCACTTTCTTGAGCGATCACTGTAATATCATTTCTTTCACCCCAAGCCATGAGTTGCTCACGTGCGGCAGCACGAAAGGTGTCACCAGCGGCGAGTAATACGGATTTGCCTTGTAATTTGAAATAATTGGCCAGTTTTCCAATTGAGGTTGTTTTTCCAACGCCATTGACACCCGTAATCATGATGACAAAGGGTGTCTGTGCTGTTGTGTCTAGTGGTCTAGCCAGTGGGTCTAGTAATTCAACCAATATATCTTGCAAGGCAACTTTTAATTCTGCAGCATCGGTTAAATTTTCTCTTTTAACGCGCTTGCGCAGATTTTCAAGCAATAAATTTGTTGCATCGACACCGGTGTCCGACGTTAATAATATGGTTTCAAGTTCTTCGTAAAGATCTTCATCAATTTTGCCGCCGCCAAATAAACCGGAGAGTTGATTGCCGAAATTTTGTCGTGCGCGTGACAGTCCTTGTCGTAACTTGCTGGCAAAACCAGCAGGTTTAGGCTTGGATTGTGTTTCTCCTGTGTTAACGAGTTCAGGAATAGGTACCGCTTCTACTTCTGGAATAGTTTCAGAAACAACTTCGGGTACAGCTTCAGAAACGATTTCTGGCGTGACCTCCTCTGGCATGGCTTCTGGTGCGGCCTCAGTCGTGTCTTCGGGTGGTAGCTCAGATTCCGATGCTACTTCGGGTGTCGATTCAACGGGTTTTTTTTTGGATTTAAAAAAATTAAACATTCTGGTAGGCTGTATGCTGTTAAGTTGGTTGCTAGGTTTGCGAACTCCAATTTTATTCTCTTTATTCAAACTTTGGTTGGTAAAAATGAAATCTGATCGTGGAAATGCCGTCTTTGTCTGTTTTTTTGTGGCTGCCGTCTTGACAGTAATGTCATCAACAGTATTTGCCAATCCTTATGAATTTACGCTTGGTAATGGTCTTAAATTGATTGTTAAAGAAGATCATCGTTCACCCGTTGTGGTCTCACAACTTTGGTACAAAGCAGGCAGTATTGATGAATTAAATGGTGCAACTGGCGTTGCTCATGTCCTTGAACATATGATGTTCAAGGGCACGGAGAAAGTGCCAGACGGTGAATTTTCCAAGAAAATCGCTGCTGCGGGTGGCCGCGATAATGCATTTACCAGTCGTGATTACACCGTCTATCATCAACAACTGCATAAACGTAACTTGCCACTGGCCATGGAATTGGAATCCGATCGTATGCGCAATCTGATACTAACAGAGGCTGGTTTCGAGAAAGAAATCAATGTAGTGATGGAAGAGAGGCGATTGCGCACCGACGACCAACCACATTCACTGGTTTACGAAAAGATGAAGGCGGTGGCTTATCAAGCGCATCCTTATGGACGTCCGGTGATTGGTTGGATGAATGACCTGGAGAATATGACGGTGCAAGACGCACAGGAATGGTATGACCGCTGGTATGCGCCAAGTAATGCAATATTGGTTATTGTTGGTGATGTTGAGGTGAAAGAGGTGCTTGAGTTGGCAAAAAAATACTATGGTGATATTGAGTCGCGTCCCACTGTATCTATCGCTTCACGTAAGCCTCAAATTGAGCCGCCACAGATTGGAATCAAGCGATTAACCGTAAAGGCACCCGCTCAATTAGATTACCTTATAATGGGTTATCACACACCGACGATACAAGATGTTGCTGCTGATTGGGAGCCATATGCGCTTGAAATGCTGGAAAGTGTGTTGGATGGTCATGCTTCAGCACGACTTAACAAATCATTGGTGCGTGATAATCAAATTGCTAACTCAGTCAGTGCTAGTTATGCTGCTACAGCACGTGGCCCCAGCATGTTTTATCTTAGTGGAACGCCTAGCGAAGGAAAAACGGTTGTTGAGCTAGAGCAAGCATTGAACGATGAAATTAAACGCCTTGTTGATGAGGGTGTGACAGAGAAGGAGTTGGCACGCGTTAGGGCCCAAGTTATCGCGGGCCATGTTTATCAACGGGATTCAATCTTCTCCCAAGCTATGCAAATTGGACGCTTAGAAGGCATTGGTTTGTCTTATCGTAGCTTAGATATCATGCTGGAAAAATTACAAGCCGTGACAACAGAGCAAGTACGCGAAGTTGCAAAGAAATATTTAATAGACGATAGCCTGACAGTTGCTGTGCTTGACCCGCAACCGCTAGAGCAAAAACGTCCGGCAAGCACACCACCCAGTGGATTGCGGCATTAATTCTCTATTATCTTTTGCAGCGTACAATTGAAATCATATGTCTGTTGATACCCCGTAGCTTGCTGCGGGGTTATTCATTTCTAAAAAATGAGGCGCAATTTTTGCCACTATTTTTTGCTTGATACATTGCCGTATCTGCACTAGCCATGAGTGTTTCAATGTCTTTTTCATCTTGTGGAAATGAAGCAATGCCAATACTTTCGCCCATTGAAATAACCAAATTATTCTGCATGATAACTCCATTGGACAATTGTTCCAACAGCTTATCAATAACATGATTAACTTCATTTGGGTTTCCAACTTTTGGTATAATAGCAATAATAAACTCATCACCACCAAGGCGAATGAGTACATCTTCTTTTCGCATTGTCGCTTGCATTCGATTTGAGACTTCAATTAATACCTTGTCTCCCACGTCATGACCATGATTATCATTAATTTGCTTGAACCCGTTCAAATCAATTAGTAGTAGCGCCAACTGATTATTGTTTTTATTTGCATCGGCTATCATGATGTTCAATAGTTGTTTGCCAGCACGGCGGTTAAACAATTTTGTTAATGGGTCATGTTCAGACTCGAAAATCGAAAAGAATGCGCTCCATTTGAAAGGTTCGTTCGGTGACATCAACTACGAGTCCTTCAATGAGCATTTCTCCTTGATCATTTTTTACTGTTGAAAACAAACAGTGCAGCCATCTGTCTTCACCATTAACCAGTGTGGCTAGCCCCAATATTGCACAAGAGGAAGTGGCGATCCCCTAATAATCTTTTATAATTCAGTTATCTAAGCTGCATAAAAGAAGGGAATTGCCAGTGACAAAGTAATGGAATGGACGCCCACTACCCTAAACGGCATCAACGTGCCAAAGTAGTGTTGCAGTAAAGCCCACTAAACCA
>JAJFJH010000077.1 GCA_021774155.1 Nitrosomonas sp. | reverse complement strand
TAGTGCGGGTGTTATTGCCACCGCATTAGGCGCAAGTGTGACGGTCAATGTGGATGGCACATTTGATTATGATCCGAGCAATCAATTTGAGTCGCTAGATGACGGTGAGTCTAAGGTTGATTCGTTTGAATATACCGTATCTGATGGTAATGGTGGGACTGACACGGCATCGGTTTCGATAACGGTTGATGGTGTCAATGATGCGCCGGTTGCACAGGCTGACAGCGTCAGCACCAATAAAGACGCAACGCTAAACGGCAATGTCTTGGTTGATAATGGCAATGGCTCGGATAGCGATGTAGAAGGTGATACGTTGTCTGTAACGCCTGTGAATATCACGACAACAGCAGGTGCCTTGGTGGTGCTGAATGCTGACGGTACGTTTAGTTACGATCCGAACGGCCAGTTTGATGCTTTGGGTGATGGGGATTCTGCCACCGATACATTTGAGTACACGTTATCTGACGGGGATTTGACGGACACTGAAACGGTTGACGTTTTGATAGAGGGAGTAAGCGACGCAGAACCAACCATAGTTACAATTGGTGATGCACCACTTCGTGTTTTACGCTCTGATCCAAATGTCTGGGAGAGATCTTGGACTGATGATGCAGTTGAGATTAACCACAAATCCAATTTCCAGGATGCCGCAGAACCATGGAGCAACGCTAGCCTAAACGGACGTGACTCCAGTGTACTCGAAGGAGGTGATTTATTTGGCGGTGACCTGGGGGTTAGCGGTCAATCTTTAATTTCAAGCAATATTCGCCAGGAGATAGATGGTGCGGAAGCGCTACGATTTGATTTGGGTCAAGTTGCAATCAGTGTGACGATCAATTTATCGCGCTTGGAAGCTGACTTGACAAATGGAAGTGATGCAGGTCGACTTCAGCTGTTGGACGATTCTGGTTTGGTTGTTGATGAACTCATGTTTAGTGCGAATGCTACCGGACATGAGAAGCAGATCACCCTGAATTCTGATGCCGGCTTTACATCGGTTGTTTTAACGGCAGGAGTCAACAATGATTCTAATTTTGTATTTGGTGGTTTGGCTGATGGCTCAGGTCAATATCAAAATGATCCGCAGAATCTTGGTAACGGGACTTGGAACGGCAGCGATTATCTAGTTGATGCCATTGAGTTTGAGCTTGAGTTTGGTGAAGTTCAAGCTCAAGTTGTGGGCGCCCAGATAGACTTAGTTATTTAAGTTAAAAGAGTCACATCCATATTCGGTTGTAAGTAGCATATCAAGGGCAAGTGTTTTATAGAACAACGTGAATTAATTTTTTTCTATCGATTTAGGAAAATTAAATTAACAAATAAAAGGTCAAATAAAAATGTATACGATCAAACAATTGTTAGCCATAGCGCTACTAAGTATTTTCTCCTTCTCTGCCAGTGCGGTAGTTATTGAACAGGCACCACTAGACGGAGGAGATGGGAGTTTAAGTGTCGGGCCATCTGGTGTGCAAATTGCAGCTGATAATTTTCAGTTTGGTAGCAATGTGCTACTAACGGATATCAGTTGGTGGGGAAGTTACAATCCTGCTGCGCCAGCCGCTGAGTCATTTACTGTTCGTGTTTTTGAGGATAATGGTTTTGGAAGTCCAGAAATTAACGCCTTATTTGAAACCAGTTTTTCGGGAACAGGCGATAATAGTGACGGCCTTTTTGATTTGTTTGGCGGTGAGGTTTTTAGATATGACGTGAATAGTGTGAACTTGTCACTAACCGGTGGAGAAGATTATTATCTCTCAGTTTTCAATAATGATAATAATCAAGATTGGTTCTGGCTTGAGAGCGCTGCAGGAAGTGGTGAAGGTTGGAGTCGTTCACTTGATGGTGATGCATGGATAAATGATCCTAACACAATGAATATGTCTTTTCGTTTGACTGCTGACCCAGTTGTTACTGATTTGCCAGAGCCAGCAACTCTACTTCTTATATTGCTACCTTTGTTGTGGTTTGGTAAAGAACGATGGTTGAAAGGTGTTAATAGTCCACGCTAACGCAATACCCCACGCCGTAGTAATTGCCACATGGTTTTGAAACCCCAGAGTATGGGGTGACGGCGTAGCATAGGCGTAATCTCAACATGCACGCCCGTATGGCGTTCTATTTTCCATGCGGCGTAATTCAGGTAGTCGCGGAAAGTCAGCGTGGCTTTTGCTAGTCTTAGAATAGACAGGATGCGTCCTTGCCAGCGTCTCAGTCCCCATAGCAAAGGTGAGTGTCGATGGTCGACTGGTGTGGGTAAGCATTCATATTGTCCGTCAGGTAATGTGCTTAGTACGCTGCCTAATACGGGTGCGGCAGTGTGCGTCAGTTGTGTATATGCGTCTAGATTGCTTTGTGCTAAGTGACGTGCGCGTGTTTTTTGTTCTGCACGTAGTTCTGCGGCATAGGTTAGTGTTAAACCGCTGGTCCAGATTTCTTCTGCATTGGCTTGGCAGGTTCCCATTGATTCGACGCTACTTTTGATAAATTTGACCACAGCATGGGCAATGGCTTCATGGATATTTTGGCGCTTGGTTTCATTGCTCGCATAAAGTAGGCGTGAAGGCTGTGCGAAACGTGCCCAGATATAGGGGTGGAACCATGTTTTGGCACCCTTTCTAAAATCTGCCATGGAGATAACCGCATATTTGGCGCGTAATATTTTGTCTCCTTTGGGTACTTCAAGGTAAAACACATTGGGTGGTAGCCATGCGTTTAGTATTGCCAGGTGACGTTTTGAATAAGCGTCACGGTAATTATCAACCACGGCATAGAGATCGGCGATGCCGTCATCCAGGCTGTCGGTATGCAGGCAAGAGCCATAGAGAATAACCGCGTCAAGAGACGCGCCAAACCGTGTGACTAGTGCGTCAGAGAGAATGGTGAAGTCTTCTGCAACGTTGCCTGCGCATTGTGATGCGACCGTTGCAATCAGTTCATCCGGGAGCTGTTTCGATGATGTGGCTAATTGATTTGTCATGGATTTATATGATTAAGAAGGTCACGGGGTCGGTTGCTGAAATACGTAAAGGCCCATTTTGACTGCTTGCCTGATATAGCTCACCATCGACGATATATTCATCGTTCATAAGAAATTCTACCGTATGGGTGTTATGACTAGCGTAACCATCTTGTTCTTTTAGTGTGTGGCCACGCCCTGATAATAATGGCCATAGTGAGCGCCAAAGTCGCTTGCATTGTTGGTCGACCATGGTGACATGAAGCGGGGCGTTTTCTGCCCCCCAGTATGGGCGAATATTTAATAATAAACAATCTAGCGCACTGACGAGAGCGAATAGGTAAGTTTTCTTGCGAGTTTCTCCGTTTACTTCCGTGGTTGTTAGTTCAACGGGTGCCCATTCCCTTTGATGTTTGCCGAGTATCATGCCGAATAGTGAACGCAGCATGATGAGTATGGTGAAAATTCCCCCGGTGATGCCTATTCGTTTCACGCTGCTTCTGGAAAATTTTACGCCACGCGCAACCAGCCCAATAGCAAAGAACATTCCATA
>JAJFJH010000076.1 GCA_021774155.1 Nitrosomonas sp. | reverse complement strand
AGTTCATATTTAGATAATTTTGTTTGAGGCAGATGCAAGGTTTTTGCATGCATTCCTGTAAAAACCTTGCATAAAAACAATTAAATAATTATTTATCACATTATGAAACAATAAGTTATAGTTTATGAGTAAGCTCTAATTTGCACCACCACTTCAGTGGAAGTGAAGCATTATCGTCATCTGGTTTTTTTATTAATTCATCCCAAATTGGTGGCTTTCCTTTCTCCTTCGACCACAACACGTCAGATTGTGGAAACGCCACCTTCCCTTTAAATTTAATATCCCATAATTTTATACATTTCCATTGCAGATATTCCGTTACCGCCACCCTACCCTCACCACGTATGTTTTTGAGCGTGTCATCCGGCTCAATGTTTTCAAGCTCTTCCTCCTTATCATCTAGAATATGAGCCATAGGGAGGCCAGATTCTGTAGCTTTTTTCTTGGTATATGTAAACCATCCTGGTTTCCCTAGGGTCGTCATACCCATACCACCCGTATGCTGGATGACTTCTATGATTCGTTTCCAATCCACCTTATCAAAATCAAAACCTTCGTGATTCTTTACTTGATCTAAAAACCGTCCCGTCCTGGACAGAAAATCCGGCGGATAAATGCCCAGTCGCTCATCAAACCGTCCTTGCCGCACTGCCGCTTCGTCGAGCTCGCCGATGAGATTGGTGATAAGTACATACGCGACCGAACGTTTCTTAGCCTGGTTATTCAGTTCCTTCAGCTTGGGCAACATTCCGGGCGTCAGAAAGGAAAATAAACTAAGTGAAGTATTTTTGGCTGCATCACGCCGTTTCAGTACCGGATCGAATTCATCAAATAAAATTACTACACGGGTTAGCATAGACAAGGCCTCAAATACCGTCCGCGCCCGTTGTTCAACATTTTCTACACCGCGTTTGACAAGGTCGCTGGGCGTCACTTCTACCATAGGCACATCACAGTCCACAGCCAAGGCCTCGATCAGCGTCGTTTTACCGGTGCCGGCCGGTCCATGTAAAATGAGTGACCATAATGGATCAAGCGACCATGGCAACGGTGTATTCTTACTATCTTTAACTTCAGATTCCTTTGGTATCGAAAGCCCTAATACCTGGGCACGCATTTGCAACAAAGTAATCGCTACAGATTTTTCTCGACGGATTCCTTGCTCCGGCCAGTCTTTTTCTGCAATCCAATCAGGGCGAGCCATTTCATTATAATCTTCAGTTGCAGGAGCCAGGCGTAAACCATAGTCTGGATAAAATAATCTATCCAGCGTGAGATCTGCATTTAGTTCTTCTCCCTTTTTCTTGACTGAAAAGTGCTCTAGAATGATATGGTTGATATGTTCGTCCAGCATTTTGTTGATTTCCGCTAGCGCAATGATCGCGGAGGAGGTGGCCATCAAGCCGGTCTTTAATGGAGGCCGAGAAAACTCCCAGCTCCAACCTTTCTTTCCTGACGAAACTTGTTGCGCCCGCCCAACCACATCAATAGGCCTTATTTCATCAGGAAAAGCTTTCTGCAAACAAAACCGATTTAATAAAAAAGAGAATTTCTCGTCCTCCGGTATTTCTTTCTTCAATCGCTCTCTAAATTGCTTGAGTTCTTCTTCCTTCTCAAATGGATTTGTTTCATCTCCTCCGCCTGATTCAGCTTCATCAAGTGGGCCAGCTTGCAGCAAACGGTTAAATTCTTTTACCAATTCACTTATTAATCCTTCCTTGCAATCCTTTGGCAAATCTTCCGCTTGCCTTTCTTCTTTAACCAGTCCAAGTAAATCTTGCACATTTTTAGAAAGTTTTTTTCTAATATAATATTGCAATGGCTGCTCATTATTCTTTGCTTCACCAAGCGATTGAATCAATTTCGGACTAAAATCCATTGCATTGAACAACCAAAAATTACGGGATTTATGAGCCCTTGTGTCCTCAAAAAAACGCAGCATACAATCTGCCAGAGCTGGTTCAACTTCACTATTGTGCGTGTAACGCAACAATTGGGCCATTGAATGCAGTATCACCGTATTACTCAATATTAGACAAGTATTGTCTGGCTGCTCATGGAAATGACTTAAGTTGGCAAACCGGCCACGACTTGAAATCATTTTTGACAAATCATTCGCCGCCCGCCCAAAACGAGGATCCTTTTCCCAATCCTTGGTTAATCGCCCGTAAGCAGTCGCAGCACAAGCGAGTTCACTTGGCTCCCAGTCCCAGCTTTCCCCCAAATTAACCAGCTCCAACTCACGATCAAGTACGGAAGACAAATAACTTTTGACCGGATGAAATAAGCTGTCTACATCACGAGATGCCGCATAAAACGCTTGTGTAACCACTTCATATAGCCTCTCATCTGAGACGTTTTGATCAGCAAACAATAGCTCAGCTTTTTTCACACGATCCAGGGAGTTTCTTAACCCTAGGACTGCAAACAAATGAGCTGATTCCGACCTGGCAAAATCCCTGAATTCTTGTTTTTCCGAAACGTTAAGTGACGCATCAAGTTTTTCACAATTAATATAGTTATTTAAAGTTTCACGTACTTTATGGGCTTTTTCGTTGCTTTCTTGTTTACCATTAGATTCCTCATTATGGGCACTTCCGTTGCTTCCCTGTTTGTCATTAGATTTATTAGTATCCTCACCCCGGTATTTAAAAATATCTTTACATGCTTCGCTGAGAAACCTTGACATGTCCTTAGCTGCATTCTTCAGTAGATCTTTAAATTGGGGGGCTTCAATTTTATTTAGATAAACACTGGGGGTTTCATCGAACTTGATAGACTCACCTTCTACGGTTAAGTCCAGAGCAAGCGCCCGGCAGTATGAGAAACGCTTTAAATTGAGGATACATGAAAGCAATATGCGTTCTTCTTCTGCTTTTATCCATTTTTCCAGGTAGATGCTGACATTGTTATTCGTATTAAATTTTTCTTTTAGATCACTAAGTTCTTTCTTTCGTAATACATATTTGCCAACAGCCTCAATGAATTTACCAGTATTATGTAAAGCCTCGGTAAAGCTCAAAAGTGCATTGACGCATTCACCGGTAGTATACGCAGTCACCAATCCGCCAGGCGCCGCGCGTGCGCCGCCTATGTTCCAATCACTCCGATCCGCCGTATAAAGTTCGCGAGCAATCCAGTAATAGCATAACAGAGCTTCCTTTGAAAAAGCGGTGCTAGGCTGAGCGCTCAAAGCACGTAGAATACCCGCCGCCGTTAACACCGACAATTCATCCTTTGCCAATTTTTCTAACGATAACCCATCGTTTTTTCCCAGTTGTTCGACCAAATCTTTGCGGAGCTCGCGGCTTTTGTCATTTTTCGGCTGGTCATGTGACGCAAGAAGAGATTGAATAACCAATGAATTTTCATACCGCCACCCCCCAAAAGACGGCGTATATTTTGCGATGCTCTCTATTTGATCAACCGTTTTATCTTTCTTAGGTGGATGCAAGCATTCTACTAAAACGTCTACACCCTCATCTCTAAGCTGTGCGCTTTTCTTCCTTATTTTATCCAGTTTTTGTAATGTAAGAATATGGTCTTCCAGGTGATGGCCCTGAGTTGCAGCTCTCTTCATGACAGCCTCCATTATCTAATTATAATCAGACAGATTGCTTGCTCTACTTGCAACTAGTTACTGACTATACAACTAACAAATATAAATTTCTATATTTACTGTTAGAACTCCAGGGACATAAAGCATAATTACCCTACATTAGTCCTCCAGCACTGAAAAAATGTTGATCATGTGGATTGAACTGACTTCATTCTTGCTCAACAAAATCTTCGTAACTTTGTTTCAATTCGGACATGACGACTTGTGTCACATAGTATGCGATGTCGAAAAATTGCTCGCTGCGCGTGAAGTCTTCAAATGTGCCAATCGGTAACATATTCCGATTGAAGAAAAATTTGGGCAAGGGGAGAACGGTGATAACCTGAATTACATGCATCTGGGCGAAAATAGCATGTACCAGCAAAAGCATGAATCAATAGCGTCTTTCTGGTTATGAATCTGATAGTGTTGTTGGAGGTTTTTATTTGACTTTGTACGCGCGTCTATAAATTTAGATCCTGCTTAAATAGTTTTCAAGACATCAGAGGAATGTTTAAACTGTACACGCAATATTTACTGAGTTTTTGAGGAGACTCTAAATAACGATTAAACAAGCCTTGTCAACTGTAGATACGCTATTATATGCAAACCGATGACAAAAAATAATGCTACAAACAAGGACACAAAAAAATG
>JAJFJH010000075.1 GCA_021774155.1 Nitrosomonas sp. | reverse complement strand
CATACCTTGCGCTTCCAGAGTACGCAATCCATCAGAATCTATTGCGCGCGGATTATCAATGCGAACAAATCGCCCACCATCGCACGGAGTAAATAATTTTCCTCGGAGCCCTTTATATTGACTCTCTACGCCAACCAACTTTTTTGAGGAAAGTTTGAAGCCGGCAAGACTTCCATCAGAAAACTGTGTTGGGATACCCATTGCAACCTCCTCTTATTTGATTTCGAGCTCATTAGGCATAAATCACACAGAAACCATCTAATACAATATTGTTCCAAAGCAGCACTACTTGTCATCATTCGAGCGCATATATCACCAGATGCCGTGACTCGAATTTAAAATTCAAGCCCATCTAAACTTGCTTTTTTCTGAAAATATTTATAACTATTAGTCATAAAATAACTATTCCCGATAGTTTTCGTTACGATAACGATAGCAAGTCAATTGTGGGTATTCAGTGATAAAACTCACAAAAAACATTAAAAATAAAGGTAAAGATCAGGTTGTTATAGATTCAAATTCGAGCCTGACACAATCGGCAACCCACCCATCTTTCTCTGGATTCCAGAATGATTTTATATTTGCACTTAATTTAAGCTCTGACGGATGTCTGCAAGCTGTTTTCAGGTTCTGCGAATTTGTCACCCTTAGCAATGAATTCCATCCTTTGTATAAATAATTTGGATACCTTTCTCAGGTTATATGTCATGTCCTGTAGGACGTGCCATGCATTTTTCCCTCTCTGGTTTAGTGGAATTTACTGCAACACTACTTTGTGGCACGTTGATGCCGTTTTAGGGTAGTAGGCGTCAACTCCAACATTGTTTTCCATATGAGGTTCAAACACCTTCTCTAACCACATATTCTTTCATTTAAGATTTTTTTAGGCTGTTTTTCATGCTTTGAAAAGAGCTGATTAGCGGTATAAATCTTTCATGAAAAACATTGAACCTTCGCAAGCAGTTGCTATTGCAACCATCGAGCAGACTTTCCAACAGGCAGTTACCTGCCACCATGCGGGACAATTGCATGAGGCTGAGTGCCTGTATCACATTATTCTTCAGACACAGCCCTACCATACGGATGCAAAGCATAATTTAAACATCCTCAAAGAACAGTTAGAACAAGCGACAACTGGCTTACCAAGTTTCAAAGCGGCACTGGAAGCTAACCCTGAGCAAAGCCAACATTGGTTAAATTATATTGATGCGTTGATACTCACTGGGCAAATGGATGATGCTCGAAAGATATTACAACAAGGGCGGCAATTTGGATTAGAAGGGGAAAAGGTCGATGTGCTAACGGAACGCTTGGAAAATAATCATCAGGAAATTGTAATACGACAATCGACTGAAACAGCAGCTGCCCCAAAAAGTAATGCATCACTCTCACACAAAGCGCCGCCGCCTGAACAGATTGATGCGTTAATAGACCTATTTAATAAAGAACGACATGCTGAAGCCATTAGTCTTGCACAACAAATGACGCAAAATTTTCCGCACGATGACTTCGGTTGGAAAGCGTTGGGCACACTTTATAAACAAATCGGCCAGGCTGTTGATGCATTAATTCCTTTACAAAGAGCGGTTGAACTGTCACCCAACGATGCTGAAACCTTAAATAATTTGAGCATCACCTATCAAGAATTAGGACATATCGACAAAGCCGAAATAAGCTGTCGACAAGCACTACAAATTAATGCAAATTTTGCTGAAGCATTGAACACGTTGGGAATCATCCTTAATGATCAGGGACGTTTTGTTGAAGCAGAGGCAAGTTACCGCCAAGCATTACAAATCAAACCAAATTATACGAGTGCTTTAAATAACCTAAGTAACATCCTTGATGAATTGGGACGACATGATGAAGCTGTGAAAACTTGCCTCCAAATACTTGAAATCGATCCAAACTATGCGCCCGTTTATTTGCCGTTAAGTAATATTTTGCAAGCAGCCGGTCGGTTAGATGAAGCAGAAAAATACTTACGTAAGGCATTAGCAATAAGACCTGAATTTTTTGTGGCATATAACAATTTGGGCAACACGATCCAGGATTTGGGGCGACTTGATGAGGCCGAGGCTTGCTTTCGTCAGTCGTTAGAAATCAAACCAGACTATGAGCCGGCATTTCGTAATTTACTCTTCTCTTCAAACTATCATCCCGATAAAACTAGCGCAGAAATTTTTAAAACCTATCAGGAATACGATGAAAAGTTTGCCAGCCCTCTGCAAAAAGAATGGCGAGCACATGACAACAATCGCACAATCGACCGTCGACTCAAAGTCGGCTATGTTTCACCCGACTTCAAAAAACACTCTGTGCAATATTTTTTGGAGCCCTTACTAGCCCATCATAATAAACAAGCTTTTGAAATTTATGCTTACGCCGAACTGACGCAAGAAGATGCTGTCACGGCTCGTTTAAAAAGCCATGTTGATCACTGGATCCCTACCCGAGGTCTATCAAATATTGCGCTAGCAGAACGCATCCGCGCAGACGGCATCGATATTTTGGTTGATCTGGCAGGACATACGGGTAAAAACAGACTGCAAGTTTTTGCGCGTAAGCCTGCACCGGTATCCGTATCGTGGCTGGGGTACGGCTATACCACCGGACTAAAAGCCATCGATTATTTCTTAACAGACGTTACCACTGTGCCACATGGGAGCGAACCATTTTTTGCAGAGAAGCCTTGCCGAATAGCAACGCCTAGCTTTTGTTACCGCCCAAATGAAGACATGGGCAACATCAGTTCGCTACCCGCCTCTACTAATGGATATATCACACTCGGAACGCTAACACGCGCGATACGGATTAATCACCGAACCATTCGTGTTTGGTCATCTATTCTTAATCAAATTAAACATGCACGACTCGTTATTGATAGCAAAGACTTCCGTGAAAAACCCATGCAAGATAGCTTAGCCAAGAAATTTGCAGCTTATGGTGTTGAACGAGAACGTCTGGCAATCGGCTGTCACAGTCCACCATGGGATGTATTGCGCAGTATTGATATTGGGCTGGATTGTTTTCCGCACAACTCTGGCGCTACGTTATTTGAAACCTTGCACATGGGCATCCCTTATGTGACGTTAGCAGGACGCCCTTCGCTTGGTCGGCTTGGTAGTTGCATACTGCAAGGCGTGGGTCACCCGGAATGGATTGCCAATAGTGAAGATGAATATGTTAGCAAAGTTATTGCGTTAGCCAATGATACCAGTCGTTTGTCTCAAATACGCGATACATTGCGTAAACAAATGGAGGATAGCCCTCTAAGAGATGAAGCAAGTTTCGCGCTAAAAGTAGAGGCAGCCTATCGAAGCCTATGGAAAAACTGGTGCGAAGAGAAAAACGACATGCCTAACACGCAGCAGACAGAGACGCTGATGCAATTGTTTAATCAAGGGCAATATGCTGAGGTAGTGCCACTTGCACAACAAATAACGAAAAATTTCCCTGAATATGGGTTTAGTTGGAAAATTCTAGGTGTCGCTCTAAAATTGACGGACAAAACCAATGAGGCATTGTTTCCGATGCAACAAGCCGTCAAATGGTTACCAAATGATGTTGAAGCATTTAACAATTTGGGTAACTTACTTCAGGAATTGGGGCAGTTGAATGAAGCCGAGGCAAACTACCGTCAGCTATTAACGATTAAACCAGATGATGCGCCAACCTACTTAGTGCTAGGGAATATTCTTGAAGAGTTGGGACGACTTTATGAAGCTGAGACCTGCTGCCTGAATGCATTAAAGATAAGCCCTGATTTTGTGCCCGCTTATCTGTCGTTAGGTTATATCTTTCAGGAGCAAGGGCGACTCAATGAAGCTGAAACAAACTATCGGCAGGTTCTAGCGTTAAGTCCAAATTATGCTGAAGCCTATAATAACCTTGGTAATACACTAAAAATGCTAGGACGTCTAGACGAAGCCGAAGCCCACTTACGCCAAGCGTTGAAAATCAAGCCTGATTATGTTGAAGCCCTTAATAACCTGGGCGTCACGCTAAAAGACCTAGGACAGTTAGATGAGGCTGATACATGTTACCGACGTGTGTTACAAATCAAACCCGATTATGAATTGGCCTTGAGTAGTTTATTGTTCACGCTGAACTATCACCCCGATAAAAGTAGTAAAGAGATATTCGAGGTCTATCAGGAGTACGACGCAAGATTCGGCCAACCTCATCAGCAAGAATGGCAAACACACAATAATAACCGCAATACAAAACGTCGATTAAAAATAGCTTATGTCTCACCTGATCTAAAAAAACACTCAGTACAGTATTTTCTGGAACCCTTACTGGCGCATCATGACAAGAACGCCGTGGAAGTCTATGCCTACACCGAACTGACTATTGAAGACGAAGTGACGACACGTTATAAAAGCTATGTTGATCAATGGATACCCACTCGAGGTATGTCAGACGCGGCGCTAGCCGAGAGAATACGGGCGGATGGCATTGATATACTTATCGACTTGGCTGGTCATACGGCAAAAAACAGATTGCATGTCTTCGCCCAAAAACCGGCACCAGTGTCAATTACTTGGTTGGGATTTGGATACACGACCGGTCTAACTGCGATTGATTATTTTCTGACAGACATCACTACTGTACCGCAAGGAAGCGAAGTCTTTTTCTCAGAGACACCTTATCGCCTTACTACCCCCTGCTTTAGCTATCGTCCTGCTGAAGACATGGGCGAAGTTAATGCCTTGCCAGCTCTAACCAACAACCACATCACTTTTGGCACATTAACGCGCCCAGAGCGTATCAATCATCGAACGATTCTGCTTTGGTCAGAAATTCTCAAGCGTACAAAAAACGCACGATTGGTTATTGATAGCAAGGCCTACAGTGAAAATTATATGCGAGACAGGTTGGCCGAGAGGTTTACGGCTCATGGCATTACTCGAGATAGACTAGAAATTGGTTATCACACACCACCATGGGATGTATTACGTGGTATCGATATTGGTCTGGATTGCTTTCCGCATAACTCAGGTGCCACCCTATTTGAAACCTTATATATGGGCATACCTTATGTCACATTGGCTGGCCGGCCTTCTGTTGGTCGGCTGGGAAGCTGTATTCTACAGGGCGTAGGTCACCCAGAATGGATCGCCAATAACGAAGATGAGTACATCGCCAAAATTATTGAGTTAACCAGTGATATTAGTCGGTTATCCGAAATACGTGCCACATTACGCGAGCAGATGGAACTTAGCTCGCTAAGAGATGAAGCGGGTTTTGCGCTTAAAGTTGAAGCTGCTTACCGCGACATGTGGAAAACTTGGTGCGAAAAGGTGAATTAAACGGCAATTCTCTTTGAGCTAAAGGTTTTGTAGCTTAATGCCATGGATTAAAATTCTCATTATCCAAAACATTATTTCTTATAGCTTTCATGTGTTAGAGCAAAATCGATTGCTAGCACAAAACTCACTATGGTTAATGCTGATTCATCACAACAAACGGCTTCATTGATCATTGATCAGTTGCTTCAACAAGCCATTGAATATCATCAAGCAGGGCAATTACAAAATGCCGAGCGCCTTTATCGTGCCGTTCTTAAAATCCAGCCCAACCATTCAGATGCACTCTACAATTTAACGCTGATAGCAAAGCAGATTAAGCAAGTTATTGCAGACTTACCCAAATACAAGGCGGCACTGGAAGCTGATCCAGCTCAAGGTGAACATTGGCAGATCTATGCCGAAGCTCTATTGATAGCAGGCCAGACTGAAGATGCACAACTTGTTATAAAAACTGCGCGAGAGTGCGGGCTCGATAACGCAGAGATTCAAGCTTTGCAACAACGCGCTGAAGATGCCTTGCAAGATGCCCAGGCATCCAATACACCTGAAACCACCCAATTGCCAGAACCGAATATTCAAACACGCTTGGATGATATTGATCTTGTCAAGCAACCAAAGAGCATTTCAAGGTTTAACTCAAAGCGCAAACCACTGTCTCAAAATATAATTGAACAACTAATTACCTTATTTAAGACTGGGCATTATGTTGAGCTGGAGAAACAAGCACACTTGCTACTTAAAAAACACGCTGGCAATGGCTTTATTTGGAAAGTGCTCGGTGCTGCTCAACAAATGCAAGGCAAAGATGCGTTACAGGCCTTAAAAAACTCGACTGAATTAATGCCTAATGATAGTCAAGCACATAGCAATTTAGGTGCTTATTTAGTAGAAGTGGGACAATTTCAGGATGCCGAAGTCAGTTGTCGTCGCGCACTACAAATTAATACAAATTCAGCGGCAGCTCACTACAATCTTGGTAATGCAATGCTTGCAAGCAAACATCTTGATAAAGCATTGGAAAGTTATCGTATAGCCATTGATATAAATGAATATTATTCAGAAGCATATAATAATACCGGTTACATACTAACAGAGCTTGGTCAGATTGACGACGCATTTGCAAACTATCACCGTGCTTTGGAAATAAACCCCAACTATGCTGAAGCGCATAACAATTTAGGCAATGCCAATAAAAGCCTAGGTCAATATGATGAAGCAATAGCAAGTTACCGCCAATCATTAGCCATAAAACCCGATTATGCCGAGGCACACTATAATCTTGGCAACGCTCTATCTGATCTAGGGCGACACGATCAAGCCGTTGCAAGCTTTCAACAAGCGATTAATTTAAAGCCCGATCATGCGGATGCCTATAAAAATATGGGTAATTCGTTATTAAGGCATGGAAAACTTAGCGATGCTGAAATCAGTATCCGTCAAGCACTAGAAATTAATCCCAATGATGCTGTGGCGAATAGTAATTTACTGTTTGTTTTAAATTACCACCCTGATCTCAACGCAGATGAAATTTTCCAAGCCTATCAGGCCTATGATGCGCAAAATATCATTCCGCTTCGTTCCACTTGGCAAGCGCATAAAAATGACCGCAATCTAGATCGCAGGCTACGCATAGGTTATGTTTCACCCGACTTCCGTAGGCATGCCTGCCACTTATTTCTAGAGCCATTGCTCAATCATCATGATAAAACACAAATGGAGGTCTTTGCCTACGCTGAACTAGACAAAGAAGATGAAGTAAGTGATCGCTTTAAAGGCTATGTCGATCACTGGGTTTCCATCAAAGACATAAGCGATGAAGCACTTACTGCACGTATTCGTGCCGATAGTGTTGATATACTAATTGATTTAGCAGGTCATACCACAGGTAATCGCTTACTTACTTTTGCGCGCAAACCTGCGCCTGTATCGCTAAGTTGGTTAGGGTACGGATACACTACCGGGGTAAGTGCAATCGACTATTACCTTACCGATGAAACCAGCACACCAATGGATAGTGACGGATTGTTTGCCGAGCAACCTTTACGCATTGCGACTCCCTCCTATGTTTATCGTCCCAACCCTAATATGGGTCCGGTAAATCAATTACCAGCACTTAAAAATGACTATATTACTTTTGGATCGTTAACGCGTGCTGTACGACTCAACCAGCACACGATTCGTGTTTGGTCTGCGCTACTTAAAGCTGTTCCAAATGCACGATTAATTATTAACAGTGTCGACTTCAATGATTCATCCATGCAATCGCACATGAAAGAAAAATTCATCGAATATGGGATCGCAAGTGAACGTCTTGAGGTTGGTTATCAAAGCCCGCCTTGGGACGTTCTACGTTGTATCGATATTGGTTTAGATTGCTTTCCCCACAACTCTGGAACGACATTATTTGAAACACTTTACATGGGCGTACCTTATATCACATTAGCAGGACGACCTTCAGTGGGACGATTGGGCAGCAGTATTTTGCAAGGCGCGGGTCATCCAGAGTGGATCGCCGAGAGCGAACAAGACTATATTGCAAAATGTGTTGAATTAGCCAGTAATATTAACTATTTATCAGAGATACGCAATACTTTACGCAAACAGATTGAAGCGAGCGCTCTAAGAGATGAAAAAGGATTCGCATCAAAAGTTGAAGAAGCTTATCGCAATATATGGAAAATTTGGTGTGAAAGAGG